>NZ_JBHXKA010000148.1:0-18934 GCF_042722885.1 Streptomyces sp. NPDC058401 | reverse complement strand
GCGTCCGGCTGCTACGGGCGCCCGGTGTCCGGCTGCTACGGAACGCATACGCGGTCGAGCGACTGCCGATGGACAGCAGCCGGGGTTCCGATGCGTGGGAAGGACATGCTCCGGTGTGTCCCCCCACCGCGAACCCGATCCCGGGAGTGTCATGCCCGTCCACGCCCTCCTCCGCCGGTCCGTCGAACTGCCCGGGCGGGGCCGGCTCGCCGCCTGCCGCGCCGGTGACGCGGCCGTCGCCGCCGTCCGCCGCGCGGTATCGGCGGCGCCGCTGCCCTGGCCGTACGAGGGTCAGGCGAGCGTGGAGGTCGAGGGGATCGGCTGCCTCGGCACGGTCGGCGAGCAGCGGCCGGTGCCCATCGCGAGCATCACCAAGGTGATGACCGCCTACGTGGTCCTGCGGGAGCACCCGCTGGGCCCGCGGGACTCCGGGCCCATGGTCCGTGTCGACAGGGCCGCCGCGCGCGAGTCCGGGTCCACGACCGAATCGGTGGTGCCCGTCGAGGAAGGCCAGGAGTTCTCCCTGCGGCAGCTGCTCGCGTACATGCTGGTCCCCTCGGGCAACAACATCGCCAGGCTCCTCGCCCGCTGGACCGCCGGCTCCGAAGCGGCCTTCGTGCGACGGATGAACGAGTCTGCCGCGGAACTCGGCATGACCAGCTCCCGCTTCACGGGCTCCTGCGGCATGGACATCGGGAACACCAGCACGGCCGTCGACCTGCTCCTCCTGGCCCGCACCGTCATGCGGGACGAGGTGTTCCGGACCATCGTCGCCACCCCCTCGGTCCCTCTCCAAGGAGACCGGGGCGAGGCGCGCACCACCAACCGGCTCCTCGGCCGGCACGGTGTCGCCGGGCTCAAGACGGGCACCAGCACCCCGGCCGGGGGCAACGTTCTGTGGGCCGCCTACAAGGAGGCCGACGGCAGCCGCAGACTGGTCCTCGGCGCCGTACTCGCGCAGCGCAGCGGCCGATCCCCGGTGCGCGCCCGGGCGGCCGTATGGGCCCACAGCCGACGCCTGGTCGAAGCCGTCCAGAGCGCACCGCTCGAAGAGCTCGCGGCGCTCGGGCCGACCGCGCCGACGCCGCCCCGAGCCGTGTGTGCGTACCGCGTCTCCGGGTAGGCGCCGGACGCGAAACGGAGGGCGGGCGCCTCGGACGAGGAGCCCGGCGGCGAGTCCGTACGGTACCGGCCGCCGAGCGCCCGGGCCCGAGTGCGGCGGCGCGCGACAGACGAACGGTGGTGGTGGTCGTGGCACGACCGGTGTGGGCGGGAGTACTGAGCTTCGGCCTGGTCAGCCTGCCCGTGGGCCTCTACACGGCGACCGACAGCCATACGATCCACTTCCACCAGCTGCAGCGCGGTACCTCCGACCGGGTCCGCAACAAGCGGGTCAACGAGCGGACCGGCGAGGAGGTGCCCTTCGAGGACATCGTCAAGGGCTTCGACGACGGTGATGCGTACGTGCTCGTGGAGCCGGAGGAGCTGGACGAGATCGCGCCGGGCCGGTCCGGGTCGCTCGACATCGAGGGGTTCGTGGATCTGGCCGAAGTCGATCCGATCTTCTTCGACGCGACGTACTACCTGGCACCGAAGGGCAAGGAGTACGGCAAGATCTACAGCCTCGTCGAGCAGGCCCTCGCCAAGGCGGAGAAGGCGGGGATCGCCAGGTTCGTGATGCGCAGCCATGAGTACCTCGTGGCCGTGAAGGCGGAGAACGGCCTGCTCACCTGCCACACGCTCCATTGGGCCGACGAGATCCGCGATCCCCGTGCGGAGATCGACTCCCTGCCGCGGAGGGCCAAGGCCGGGCAGAAGGAACTGCGCATGGCCGAGCAGCTCGTCGAGGCGCTCAGCATGGAGTGGAAACCCGAGGACTTCCACGACACGTTCCGGGAGAAGGTCGCCGCCCTGATCAAGGCGAAGCGGGCCGGAGAGAGTGTGGAGAAGGCGGAGCCCGCGGCGGAGTCGACCAACGTGGTCGACCTAGCCGAGGCGCTGCGTGCCAGCGTCGAGCGGGCCGCGGGTGCGGGTGCCGGAGGCAGGCGCGGGCAGCCCCCGAAACGCCCGCAGGAGCGTGCGCGGGGGACGGCCGGGGCGAAGGATCCGCAGAGCATGACGAAGGCGGAGCTCTACGAGAAGGCCGCGGCGGCCGGGATCCGCGGACGCTCCGGCATGACCCGCGACGAACTCCGCGACGCGGTCACCGCTTCCGAGACCGCACCCGCCGCAGCCTCCGGGACCGCCTCCGACGCCGCCCCCGGCCGCCGCTCGCGCAAGGCGGCCTGACCGGGCGGGATTGGGCCGGGCCGGAGCGGGCAGGCGCCCCTGCGCACCCGATAAGACACCCCCTAGCCCTCCCGACCGCCGGCGCCGCCCGGGCTCCCCTCCCGCCGAATCCGGGCCGGCGCCGGCCCCGTTCAGCGCGCCGGGGTCTCGACCACCCCGGCGCGTTTGTACGTGCGCATCAGCAGGGCCGTCTCCACCTGGGTGGTGCCGCCCAGCAGGGCGAAGACGCGGGTGGTGAAGGCGTGCAGGGCCGCGAGGTCGCGGTGGCTGGAGTAGCCGAGGAGCCCGGCGGCCCCGGTGGTGACCACCAGGTGCCGTACCGAGGGCTCGCGGGCCAGCAGCCGTACGGCCGAGCCGAGCCCGCGCTGCGACACCGCGATCCGGAACCGGGCCTCCACCGGGTAGCCCAGCACCGCCGGGTCGGCGAGCAGCCGCAGATGCAGGATGTGGGAGGTCATCAGGCGGGCCAGGCGGCGCCGGGCGGTGGTCTCGCCGACCTGTAGCTCGCGGGCCAGCCGGGTCGTCGACATCCGGGCGTCCCTGCCCAGCAGCGTCACCAGCCGCCGGTCGAGATCGTCCACGGCGATCGGCGCGGGCAGCTCCCGCCCCGCCATGGCCAGCCGGCGCACCTCCGTGGGCTCCTCGTCGTACGGAGCCCAGTCGCCGGCGGTGAGCAGCAGCCGCAGCACCACGCTGGAGTGGATGTCCACGACCCCCTCCAGCCGCCCGATCACCGAGTCCACCAAGGTCAGCAGGGCCTCGTGGCCGGGGGCGTTCACCTCGGCGAACACCTCCAGGGCGCCCGTGGCCACCTCCACCGCGCGGGTCTCCGGCCGCCGGGCGAGCGCCAGGGCCGTGTCGTGGACCCGGCCGGGGGAGCACCGTACGGCCAGCTCCGCGGTGATCCCTTCGCCCTGGTACTCGGGGACGAGCACGGCCGTGAAGCGGACGCGGCCCGTCGCCGTCATCCGCTCCAGACGGCGGGCCACCGTCCGCTCGTGCACCCCGACCGCCGCGGCGACCTCGGCGAAGGCGGCCCGCGGGTCGCGGTGCAGGATGCGCAGCACCGCGTGGTCGACGGCGTCGAGCACGGGCAGGGCCGCGGCGGGCCCGGGCGCCGGGGCCACGGCGCCCGGCGGGCCGGTCACGGGACCGGTGTTCTTCATGAGGGCCTCCCCGAATGTGTGCCCGCCTCCTCGCGGGAACGGCCGGTCGGCGACGGTACGACACCCCCTGCCGGCCGTGTCACCGGCTGTCCGGGAAGCCACCGCAGAGCTGCCGCGATGCCGGAATCCGCCGCTGGGCCGGGGGAGCGCGCCGCGTTCACCCGATTATGTGCCCCACTCTTGCCCGCGCGGCGGCCCGCACCGGACATTGTGGTGCGGATTCCGCCCCGCAGGCGGCCCGCTCCCCCCTTCCCTGCCCCGGCCGGACGGCCGATCCCGAACAGGTGGTACGTATGACGGACACGGACGCCAGACCCCTGCGCAACCCGTCGCGGTCCACCGGGGAGCCCGGGAAGCCCGGGGCGAACCGGGCGACCCCCGCGACCGCCGTGATCGCCTCCGTCGTCCTCGTGGAGCTCTCCAGCGGCATCACCCAGGGCTTCCTCTCGCCCCTGCTGCGCGGCCTCACCGACACCCTGGGCGTCACGGCGGCCGACCTCAACTGGATCAGCGTCGCCAATCTCCTGGCCAGCGTCGCCTTCACCCCGGTCCTGTCCCGGATGGGCGATCTCCACGGCCACCGCCGCGTGCTGCGCTGGAACCTGCTGATCGTCCTCCTGGGCTCCCTCCTCGTCGGGCTCAGCCGCGATTTCGGGACCCTCCTCGCCGGGCAGATCCTCCAGGGCGCCTTCGCCGGCTTCTTCCCGCTGCTCGTCGGCATCCTGCGCAACCGCCGCCGGGGCGACGAAGGGACCGGGGACGGGACGGCGGCCGAGGCCGCGAGCCGGCGCGGTATCAGCGTGATGGTCGCCGCGCTGGTCGCGGGCATGGCCTTCGGGCTCGTGGCCAGCGGTTTCGTGGCCCGTACCGTCGACAGCCCGACCGCCGCGCTGTGGGTGCCGGCCGTGGCCACCAGCCTGGCCCTCGCCGCCACCTGGCGGCTGCTGCCCGAGTCGGACCACCGGCCCGGCGGCCGGATCGACTGGGCCGGCGCCATCCTGCTCTGCCTGGGCCTGACCGCGATCATGCTCGGGCTCGGTCTCGGCGGCACCCCGGGGTGGGAGTGGAGCTCCGCCCGCACCCTGGGCTGCCTCGCCGGCGGGGTCCTCGTCACCGCCCTGTGGGTACGGGTGGAACTGCGCACCGCCGAACCGATGATCGACGTACGGATGTTCCGCCGCCGGGGGGTCGTCGCCGTCTCGCTGGTCACGCTGACCTTCACGTTCTGCATGTTCGGGCTGCTGGTCGCCAACGCGGTGTTCATGGGGACCAGCCGCACCGAGGAGGGCTACGGGCTGGGCCTCGACCCCTTCGCCATCGCCCTCGCCACCCTGCCCAACCTGCTGGCCCTCACGCTCGGGGCGCTCCTCGCCCCCGCCGTGGCCGCCGCCGTCACCGACCGGCTGACCCTGGCCGCAGGCTCCCTGCTGATGGCCGCCGGCTACGCGATGGTCCTGGCGTTCCACGGCGAGCAGGCCCTCTTCCTGGCGGGCACCGCCGTGGCGGGCCTCGGCACCGGCTTCCTCCAGCACTCCACGCGCACGCTCGCCGTGGAGTGCGTACCCCGCGACCGCACCTCGGTGGGCTCCGGCATCAACGAACTCCTCATCAACATCGGCGGATCCCTCGGGGCCGCCGCCGTCCTCACCGTGTTCGCGGCCCACACCCCGGCCGGCCGGAGCCTGCCCGGGCTGGGCGCGTACACCGTCTCCTGGACGGTCTGCATCCTGGTCTCGCTGGTCGGCGCCGCCCTCGCCCTGCTCTATCGCACCCCGAAGACCGACGACACCGCGGAGGCGGGCCGATGAACGCCACCCAGGTACTGCGCGACTGCAGCCGGGCCTTCCTGACCAGCCGGCAGGACGTGGTCCTCGGCCTGAGCCACGCACTGCACGCCGATCCCGAACTCGCCTACGAGGAACACCGCGCCGCCCGGCGCATCGGCGACCTCGTCGAGCGGGCCGGTTTCGCGGTGACCCGCGGGGCGTACGGTCTGCCCACCGCGTTCAGCGCGACCGCCGGCAGCGGCGACCTCGTCATCGGCATCTGCGCCGAATACGACGCCCTCCCCGGCATCGGCCACGCCTGCGGCCACAACGTCAACGGCGCCGCCTCCGTGGCCGCCGCCCTGGCCCTGGCCCCGCTCGCCGACGAACTCGGCATCACCGTCAAGCTCCTGGGCACCCCGGCCGAGGAGTCCGGCGGCGGCAAGGTGGACATGCTGCGCGAGGGCGCCTTCGACGACGTGGCCGCCGCGATGATGGTGCACGCGGCGCCCTCCGACTCCGTGGGCATGAGCTCGCTCGCCATCAGCAGCTGGAACGTCGGCTACACCGGGCGCGCGGCGCACGCCGCCGCGATGCCCGAGCGCGGCGTCAACGCCGCCGACGCCATGATGATCGCGCAGGTGGCCATCGCCGCCCACCGCCAGCAGCTGCGGCCCGGCGCCGTGGTCTCCGGCATCGTCACCCGCGGCGGAGAGGCCGCCAACGTCATCCCGGCCCGCACGGAGGCCTCGTACGACTGCCGGGCCGTCACCAGCGAGCAGCTCGCCGAACTCCAGACCCGGATCCGCGCCTGCTTCGAGGCCGGCGCGCTGGCCACCGGCGCCGAACTCGCCCTGGAGGCGGTCGGCAACGACTACGCGGACCTGCGGCAGGACTTCGCGATGGGCCGCGCCTACCTCGCGGCCGCCCGCGACCTCGGACGCCGGGTCCAGGACCTGGACCCCACCCTGCGGGGCGGCTCCACGGACATGGGCAACGTCTCGCACCTGGTGCCCACCATCCACCCGATGATCGGCTACGACTGCGGCGACGCGATCATGCACAACCCCGAGTTCACCCGGTACGGGGTCACCGCGCAGGCCGACCGCGCCGTGCTCGACGGCGGGCTGGCCATGGCCTGGACGGCGATCGGCCTCGCGACCGACCCGGACCACCGCCGCTCGCTGCTCGGCCGACTGGCCGCCCGGGCGCCGCGCACCTGATCAGGCCGCCGCCGTCCCGGAACGCGCGCCGCAGATCACGATCGACCTGGCGGTGGAGTGGCAGCGGTACCACCGGGCCGGGCCGGCCCGGCCCGGCCCGGCGCCCGAGCCCGAAGAGGCGGTCGGCCGGACATGATGTCCGGGCCCGGGGGCAGACGGATGCCGAGGAGACCCTTCACGTCAGAAAGGCGGCCGATGGCGAACGAGACGGACCAGCAGGGGCGGAACGAGTCACCGGAGGAACGCGCCGACCGGCAGTGGCAGGAACTCGTCCAGGAGATACGGGTCGCCCAGACGGGCGTCCAGATCCTGTTCGGATTCCTGCTCACGGTGGCCTTCGCCCCCGTGTTCGCCGGGCTCGCGCAGACCGAGAAGACGATCTACGTGGTGACGGTGGTCCTGGGATCCCTGGCGACCGGCGCCCTGATCGGCCCCGTGGCCTTCCACCGTCTCGTCTCGGGACGCAGGATCAAGCCCGAGGCCGTCGCGTGGGCCGCACGCCTGACCTTCACGGGCCTGCTGCTGCTCCTGGCCACCTGCACCTCGGCCCTGCTCCTCGTCCTCAGGGTCGCCACCGACAACGCCCTCGCGACGTGGCTCGTCGGCGGAGTGTTCGCCTGGTACGTGCTCTGCTGGTTCGTGCTGCCCCTGTGGGCGCGCATCCGCTACACCGCCAAGCGCTGACCCCACCGGACCCCGGCCCGGCCCTTTCGGATCCTTCCGGGCCCGCGCGATTCGAAAGGGACGGACTAGGCGGTGGCGGTGAGCTGCTCCTCCGCCGCCGCGATGGCTTCGAGGGCGGTGGATCTGCCCATCAGTACGCACAGGGTGTACGCGGTGTCGTCCATGGCCCGCAGCGCGGCGGGGTCGTGGGGCGAGGCCGCGAGGCGGGCCTGGCAGCCGCGCAGCCGGGTCAGCACCTCCTCGGTCCGGGCGGGATTCGGCGCGAGCCCGGCATCGCGGGGACCGCCCGCCGGTCCACGGGTCCGGGCGGCTTCGACGGCTCGGCGCAGGGCGCGTTCCAGGCGGGCGGGCAGGTCGGTGCCGCACGACGTGGCGGTCATCGCGACCGTGAGGTCCTCGACGGAGACGTCGGCAAGATCCGCGGCCGTCGCGAGGATGCGCAGCGCGTCGCGGGCCGAGCAGGGGGTCGTGGCCATGAGTATCCCGACGGCCCAGTTGCCCGTCGGCGCCGGGATCGGGTGCGCGTGAGTCCGGGCCGCTGGGGCCTGTCGGCTCGGTGGAGCGGGTTCGGGTGTCGGCACGGGGTTCCTCCGGTCCGGGGTCCGTGGGGCGCTTGGGTGGTGGTCCGCGTACGGACGCTATGCCCGCCGTCTGAGCACGGGCGGCGCGGCGCGCTGGTTCAGGGCCCGAACAACGGCGATGACCCGTGCGGCCGAGCGGCCCGGACCCCGCGACACCCCCGAGCGGAGCCGCGGAGCCCGGTGCGTCAGGTCCGCCCGGGCCCGTTCACGGCGCTCCCGAACTGCTCGACGAGCGCAGCACGGAGGCGTCGTGGTTGCCCGGTTCGCGACTGGTGACGAGCGCCGAAGTCGCGGCCTCGCAGACGCGCAGGGGCTCGTCCACCGAGGTGCCCCCGGAGTTGCCGACGTCGGCGGCCAGACCCGGCCACGAGGTCGGCGTGAGACCGCGCACGACGTCCGCTCCACGAGCAGCGACGGGGCGCGGCACCCCGCGGCAACGGGCTTGCCCGCTTCGAAGGAGCTACGGGTGGACCCGACAGCCCGCGCGTCCAGCCGCAGGGCGTCCGGGTCGGCGAGCCCGCCGGCCAGCACGAGGGCGCCGAAGCCGTCCGAGGTGTCGCCGGCGAGGATGTGGTCGACGGGGAAGCTGCCGGCCTTGTCGAGATGGTGGTACGCCCGGCGCGGCCCGGCCCGGTCGACAGCAGCCGCGGGTTCCAGCGGGCCCCTACGGCGGCCTTCCAGGGCTCCGTGAGTTCGATCTCCGCCACGCCCTCGGGCACGGTGAGGAACGCGATGCGCACCGGATGCGCCTCCTTCAGTCGGGGGTTCCGGCGCCACGGGCCGCTTGCCCGGCAAGGGCTGCCGCGGAGCCGGCCCGGGAGTCCCGGGCATGGTTGCCGGGCCGGGGCGGGTCCGGCGCCTCGCGGGTGTGGTCCGTACGGGACCAAGTGCACGCCCGGCGCCTGCCCCGTCCTGCGTGTCGCAATCGGGGAGCGGGACGACCGGGCCGGGACCCCGGCCCGGTGCCCAGCCCGCGGCGACGACCACGGCCTCGACGAGGCTGTCCACGTCCTGGCTGAGCCGTCCGTGACGCCGGTCCGCGGCGCATTGCAGGGCCGCCCGGGTGCCTTCGGTCCGGACCCCTTGCAGCAGGGTGCCGACCAGCCGAATCGCCCGCCGCCGCGAGCCCCGGTCCCGCCCGGTCCCGTAGCCGGGCAATCAGCGTCCATGCGGGCACCGGGATGCCCTCGACGGGGTCGAGACCGTCGCTGTGCAGGCCCTGGGCGGCTGCGAGCAGGTGGGCCTCGCGGCCCCTCGCCGCATGCGGCGAGGGGGGCTGGTGCGCCCTTGGCCGCCTCCGCGTGCAGGGTCGCGGCCAGGCCCCGTGCGAGGCATCGAGCAGCATGGGCGAACCCGAGTACGCGAGCCAACTGCACATGCGCACCGCCCCTTCGCGGCCTGAGCGGTCTTGGCATCGCCGCGGTGGATCCGGGCTGTGCTCGGCAGGTCGGCGGCAGCCGCTCCTGCGGTCCCCGATCTGCGGGTCCACGACGCGGGCAGGTGAGGCCGGCCGGGTCGGCCCCGGCCGGGCGTCCGGGCTCCGTGTCCATGGCTGTCGGTCTGCGGCGCCCGTGTCTACGGCCCGGCGACGCGGGTAGGCGCGGTACACCGCGCGTGCCGCCGGGAAGCGGCGAACCGCGCGCGGCGGGCACCCGGACGGTGCCCGGCCGGACGGACCCGACAGGTGGGCCACCGGTTTCCGGACGAACGATCGGACGTACTGTGACGAATCCGAAGAGCCGAGCGCCCACCGGCCCCGGGCCGGTACGGGGAGGGGCCACGTCCATGGGGTCCATGGGGTCCATGGGGATGCCGCCCAACGACCCGGTGCCGCCCAGTCCGACCCCCGCGCCGGGCCCCGGTCCGGGTCCGCAACCGGGGCCGCTGCCGGGTCCCGTACCGGCACCCGGGCCGGATCCGGTGCCGCCGGCGCCTCCGCAGCCCGAGCCCGACCCGCCGCCCGTACCGCGGCCCGACCGGCATCCTCCGCCGGGGCCCCTCCCGGGGCCGGTGCCGGCGCCCGAGCCCGTTACCTGAGTCCGTGACCTGAGTCCGTGCCCTGAGCCCGTGTTCCGGGTCCGGCCGGCCGGGCGGTCGCGGCTACGGAGTGCGGCCCCCGTCGCAGCCATGAGGGCCGAGGCCGCACCCCGCATCCCGCGCCTACCCAGTCCGGCGGGGCCGACGCCCGGTTTGCGCGGCCCGGAGCGGGGCAGCCGCCCGTGCGGGGGCCGCCGAGGCGCGCGGCTCCCGCCGACCGAGGAGGACGTCATGGACGAGCAGGGTGGCGCGGGAGGAGCGCCGCTGGAAGGCGGGGGGACGCAGGGCCGGCGCCGCAAGGCGCACTCCGACCGCCGTGACGCCACCGTGCGCAGCGGCAGCCGCGACGACGGGACCACGCCCGCGGCCGATACGGACGAGGCCAGCCGCCTGGACCGTCCGCAGCAGCCCGAGAAGCCGGCCGGGAAGCCGCCCGGGAAGCCGGGCCGGAAGGCCACGCGGTGGGTGAGCCCGCGCGACGAGTGACGCCCGGGCCGCACCCGGGCGGGTGAAAGGCGCGCGTGGCATGCTCAAGGAGTGAAGGGCGAGGCCGCACCCGTGGGTGAGGGCGCCGCACCCGAGGTGGTGGCGCTCGCCAGGGTCGTGGCCAGGCTCAGGTCGGAAGTCGTCGGCCTGGAAGGCCTCGCCGCGACCACGGCGGTGGTCGAGCGGGCCAAGGGCGTACTCATGGCCCAGGCGGGAGTCTCCGCCGACACGGCGTACGCGCTGCTCCTGGAGCGGGCCGACCGGCGTGGCCGCAGCGTCCTGGAAGAGTGCTGGATCACGCTCGGACAGGTCCGCGTACGCCCGCCGCAGGGGACCGCCCGGATCTCGCTGACCACGCCCACGCCCACGCCCACGCCCACGGCCACACCCGCACCCGCAGGCCCGGAACTCGCCGGTCACCACAACCACAACCGCGACGGCGAGCTGAACGGCCTGCTGGCGCGGATCGCCGACGGGCTGGCCGCGGCGCACGGGGGCGACGACATCGCGGAGCTTTTGGTGGCCGTGCTCGGTGCGGCCACCGATGTGGACGCGGTGATGATCTACACCGTGGCCGCCGCCGGAAGCCTGGACCTGACCGGAAGCGCAGGAATCGACGAGGCGCTGGCCGAGCAGTGGCACCACATTCCCCCGCTGAGCGGGGTGGCCGCCCTAGAAGCGGTCGCCGGCCGCCGCGCCCTCTGGCTGGAGGACGTCGAACAGGACGCCCGGCGATATCTGCTGATCGGAAACCCACCGGACCGGTGGCCCTCGCGCGCCTGGGTCCCCGTGCCCGGCGAGGGGCCTCCCCGGGCGGTCGTCGGGTTCCTGCGCACCAGGCGGGGCCCCTTCGCCGCCGACATCCGGGCGGTGCTGCGCCGGGCGACCCGGCTGTGCGCGGGGCCGCTGGGAGCACCGCCGCCCCGCGACCCGGAGGGCGCGGGCGTCGGCGACCACACGGAGGCGGTCCAGCTCGTCCTGGACACGCTGGCCGGTCCCGCGATCCTGCTCACCCCCCTGCGCTCGGCGGCGGGTGAGGTGGAGGACTACCGCATCGACGCGGCGGCCCCCGAGTCCGTGGACGTGGCCGGCCGGCGGGGCAAGGAGCTCGTGGGCCGCCGGATCCTGGAGACGTACCCCACGGTGGCGGGCACCGCGCTGTGGGACGGGTACCTCGGGACGCTCACCACCGGAACCCGGTACGAGGGGGAACCCTTCACCTACGAAGAGGTGGTCGCGGGCGTTCCCCGGCAGTCGGTCTACTCGGTCCGGGCGTCCAGGCTCGGAGACCACCTGGTCGTGTCGTGGATCTGCCACGACACCAGCCAGCGCGAGATCCGCCGGCTGGCCGACATGCAGCGCCTCGGCAACCTCGGCTGGGCGGGCTGGAACCTGGTCACCGACGCCGTCACCTGGTCCGAACAGGTCTATGCGATCTTCGACCGCGATCCGGGCCGGGGGCCGATGCCGCTGGAGGAACTGCCGAGCCACGTGGTCGCCGAGGATCTTCACCGGCTGGGCGCCGCCGTCGGGCGGCTGCTGAGCGAGGGGCAGGCCGTCGACCAGCCCTTCCGGATCACCACCCGGCGCGGAATCCGCCACCTGCGGTTCGTCGCCGAGGCCCAGACCGACGCCGACGGCGCACCCGTCGAGGTGCACGGCTTCTTCCAGGACCTGACCGCACAGCACGACATCGAGGTCGCGCTGCACGAGAGCGAGCGGTCCGTCCTGCTCCAGCGGGGCATGCTCCAGGCCGAACGCGCGCTCGCCGCGCGCCTCCAGGACACCCTGCTGCCGATCCCCGACCAGTCCCTGGAACTGGCCGGCTTGTGCGTCGACGTGGCCTACGTGCCCTCCGACAGCGGGATCAACGTGGGCGGAGACTGGTACAGCGCCATCGAACTTCCCGACGAGAGCGCCCTGTTCGTCGTCGGGGACGTGGCCGGCCACGGGCTCGCCGCCGTCGGGACCATGGCCCAGCTCCGGTTCACCACCAAGGGCATGACGGTCACCGGATCGCCCCTGCCCGATGTCCTGCGCCGGCTCAACACCCTCCTCCTGCACACCGAATCGGAGCCTTCGGGCAGTGCCACCGCCACCATGGTCATGGCCCGCTACCGGCCCTGGGACCGGCGGCTGATCTGGGTACGGGCGGGCCATTTGCCGCCCCTGCTGATCCGCGGCGACCGGGCGCAGTTCCTGGACCAGCCCCAGGGAGCCCTCCTCGGCGCGGCCTTCGAGGCCTCCTACGAGCAGGCCGCCGTCGACCTGCTGCCCGGCGACCACCTGCTCTTCTACACCGACGGGCTCGTGGAGGAACCGGGCGAGGACATCGAAGCCGGCCTCGGCCGCCTCGCGCGGACGGCGGCGCGGCTCCTGCGGCAGGGGCGCGGCGAAACCCTCGCCCGCACGCTCGCCGCACTGCGCACGGCCCGGCGTGACGACATCTGCGTCCTGCACGTCCACGTCCCGGACGCGGGGGCGCCGGACGAGGAGGTTTCGGATTCGAAGGTCCCGGACGGGGATCTTCCGTAACAAAAGAGGGTCAGCCTTCCCCCGTGCGGGTATATCCCCTCCGGAAGACCACGACGGTTCCCGCCGCTCCGCTCAGGGCGGCCGGTACCCACCAATCCGTCGGAGGAAGATCATGGCACCCGTTCCCAGCGAGACCACGGATCCGACCCCCATCGACCTCCGCGCCGAGACACCGGGTGTCCCGGCAGACCGGCTCTCCGTCGGTACCGGAGAGGCGCGGACCCTGTCCGTGGCGCTCTTTCGGCGGCTGAAGGAGCTGAGCGAAGGGACGCCGGAGTACTCGTACGTGCGCAATACGCTCGTCGAGCTCAATCTCAGCCTGGTGAAGTACGCGGCACGCAGGTTCCGCAACCGGTCCGAGCCCCTGGAGGACATCGTCCAAGTCGGCACGGTGGGCCTGATCAAGGCAATCAACCGGTACGACGTGGAGCGGGGGGTCGAGTTCACCACGTTCGCCATTCCCACCATCACCGGCGAGATGAAGCGGTTCTTCCGCGACACCAGCTGGTCCGTGAAGGTCCCGCGGCGCCTCCAGGAGCTCCGCCTCGACATCGCCAAGACGCACGACGCGCTCGAACAGCGCCTGGGCCGGCAACCGACCGACCTGGAGCTGGCCGAGCAGCTCGGCATCACCACGGAGGCGCTGGACGAGGGCCGCCGGGCGGCCAACGGCTATCTGGCGGGATCCCTGGACGCTCCGGTGGGAACCGAGGCGGACGCCGGCCCCCGGGGGCTGCCGCTGGGCGAGGAAGAAGCGGCGTACGAACGCATCGAATGCCTGGAGACGCTGAAGCCACTGATCGCCACGCTCAGTGACCGCGACCGGCTGATCCTCTCGCTGCGTTTCGGTCAGGAGCTGAACCAGTCTGAGATCGGCGAGCGGATCGGCCTCTCCCAGATGCACGTCTCGCGGCTGCTGAGCCGCATCATGGCCAGGCTGCGGACGGGAATGCTGGAAGACGAGGCCGAGGCCGAGGACGACGCAGGGAATGCGGCCGTACCGGGCTGACCCAGGCCGAGGAGTGATCATGCCCCGTGGTTCCAGCCCCAAGCGGGAACGCCAGTACGAGCACATCAAGGAGAGCGCCGAGCGGCGCGGTGAGAGTGCCGAGCGGGCGAAGGAGATCGCCGCGCGGACCGTCAACAAGGAGCGGGCCCGTGCCGGGGAGTCCGAGACGGCGAGCAAGAGCTCCCTCGAGGACATCTCCTCGGCCAGGCGCGGCGGGCTGCGCTCGCACCAGGGCGCGCAGGGGCCGACGTACGACCAGCTCTACGCGGAGGCCAAGCGGCGCAATCTGCACGGCCGTTCCTCCATGGACAAGGTCGAGCTGAAGCGCGAGCTCGGTTACTGACGGCCGCTCACGGCCCGGCTGCGGCCTACGGATGTGGGGTGGCCGAGGCGAAGCCGATGCATTCGACGTCGATCTGATCGGCGAGCTCGGTCAGTACGCTCGCCAGATCCCGGACGGTCTGCTCGTCGCCGCGCATCTCTCCCGTGTGTTCCGATTCCAGCCAGTCGGTCGCGAGCCGGCGCATGAGGCCGGTGACGTGATCGGCGGGGATCAGGAGTGCGCCGTCGTCCGCGGGTATCAGCGGAATGGATATCTGGATCATGGAACCGTCTCCAGGGAACGTCCGCGCGCGTCCGTGTCCGTTCGCGCTACCAATAGTGCCGCCGTCCGCCGACCGCGTGGCCGACGGATCCGAGGACCCACAGGACGGCCCCGACGACGACGAGGATGATCCCGAGGGTCGAGAGGATCGCAATGCCGAGCAGATAGCCGAGGACCAAGAGGACGATGCCGAGCACGATCATGACGTTCTCCCATCTCGCAGGCTGCGCCTGCCCCGATCCGGCGCCGTAATGCGCGAGGGGCGGCCCCTCCCGAAAGTATCTTGACGTCAAGATTGATCTCGGGCAGGCTTCCGCTGGTATCTCGATATCGAGATACTTTCGCGGGGGCTGGGAGGCACGGGATGCGGCGGCGCGCTACGGGGATCCGGAAGGGTTCGCAGGGGCGACAGGGGCGACAGGGGCGGCAGGGGCGGCAGGGGCCGGTGCAGGAGCGGCGGCCCGGGCTGGTGGCGCAGTTGAGGCGACCGCCGGGGGGCCGGGACGCCCGGATCATGCTGCTCGCCCAGCTCCTCGACCGCGCCGGTACGGGCATGTGGGCCGCCTCCTCGGTCCTCTACTTCACCTTCGTGCTCGGCCTGGACGCCGGCCGCATCGGCCTCCTGCTGGGCGCCGCGGCCGTGGCCGGCATCGCCGGATCGCCCCTGGCGGGGCACCTGGCCGGACGGTTCCCCGTACGGTCCCTGCTGATCGGCTGTCACCTGCTGCGCCTCGGAACCCTCGGGGCCCTGCTGGTGGTCACCCGGTTCGACGTGCTGCTGCCCCTGGTCGCCGTCACCTACCTCGGCGACCGCGCGGCCAAGGCGATGGAGATGCTCTTCGCCACCCGGGTGGCGGGCGAGCGGCGCGGCACCTACCAGGCGCTGGCGCGCAGCACGGCGAACGCGGGGTACGCGGTGGGCGCGGGAATCGCCGCCGCCGGACTCGCGCTCGGGACCCAGGACGCCTACCGGGCGCTGATCCTGGCCAACGCGCTGTCGTTCCTCGCGGCCGCCGCACTGGTCTGGCGCACCCGGGAACCACGGGCCGAGGGCCGGGTGGCCGCACGGGATGCGGCATCCGAGGGTGCGGCGACCGGGGGCGCGGGCTCCGGGCCCGGCCCGACGCGGGCGCCGAGCCCGTGGCGGGACCGGGGCTACCTGCGCTTCGTCCTGCTCGACATCCCCATGAACCTCGACGACTCGGTCCTGGCCGTCGGCCTGCCGCTGTGGCTGGTGGTCCACACCGACGCACCGCACGCCCTGGTCCCGGCCTTCCTCGTCATCAACACCGTGCTGGTCGTGGTCCTCCAACTCCGTGTCTCCGCACGGTTCGAGCAGCCCCGTCAGGCCGCGGCCGCGGTCTCCGTGTACGGACTGACGATGCTCGCCTGCTGCATCCTGCTGGCCCTCAGCTCCGGGACCGGGCCGGTGGCCGCGTCGGCGGTGCTGCTCGGCGCGGCGGTGCTGGTCACGGGGGCGGAACTGCTGCGGTCGGTGAGCTCCTGGGAACTGGCGGTCTCGCTCGCCCCCGAGCAGGCGCGGGCCTCGTACCTGGGGGTGGCGGGCATGGCCCAGTCCGTCCAGAAGTCCGCCGGCCCGCTGCTCCTGACCGCCGTGGTCACGACGGGCGGGCCCGCGGGCTGGCTGGCCCTCGGCGGAGGGATCGCGGTCCTGTCGGTGGTCCAGCGGCGCTCAGCCATCCGCCGCCTGGACTCCGCCCTCGCCGCGTCCGCGCCCGCCGCGCCCTCGACGTCGGCCGCGCACGCGGGCTGAAACCGCGTACCCCGGTGCGGGCGGGCACCGGGGTACGGGTACGGGGACGGGTGCGGATACGGCGCGGCTCAGGCCTGGTTGGCCGGACCGTCCATGGTCCAGGCGGAGTTGTGGGCGGTGAACCCGACGTGCGGGTAGTAGTCCACGGCCGCCGGGGCCGCCAGCAGGATCAGCTTGGCCTGGGGCGCGGCCTCCCGGGTGGCCCGGATGAGGTCGCGGCCGACGCCCTTGCCCTGGTAGGCGGCGTCGACGGCGAGGTCGCTGAGGTAGGTGGAGTACGCGCCGTCGGTGATCGAGCGGGAGATGCCGATCAGGCGGCCGTCCTCGTCGCGGGCGGCGATGACGAGGTTGGCGCCGGCGAGCATCCGGGTGAAGCGCTGGGTGTCCTCCACGGGACGGCGTTCGGCGAGGGTGGACGCCCGGTAGAGGGCGGCCGCCTCTTCCACGTCGAGGGCGCCGCCGATGACCTGTTCACACTTCCACATGCTGGTGCTGCTCCTTGTTGGGTCGTTCGCCGGGTCGTTCGCCGAGCCGGTCGCAGAGTTCTTCGAGCCGGGCCTTGAGGTGGTCCCGGTTGGTGAGGAAGCGCCGGGGGTCGAGGAGGCCGACGGGGACGGCGACCCCGCGGGTGGCCAGGGCCTCGGCCAGCGGAAGCCCCGTACGCCAGGTTTCGTCGGCGGCCGCCTGGACCAGCCGGTACGCGCGTTCGCGTTCCGCGCCGTCGGCGACGAGGCCGAGGAACACCCCGGAGGAGTGGACGAGGCCGTGGGTCTCGTCGATGTTGCGGGCCATCCGCTCGGGGAAGACCTCCAGGCCCCGGATGACGGCCGCGGCGGAGACCAGCTGGTAGTGCGCGATCGTCAGACTGTCCGGCAGCACGATCCGCTCCACCGAGGAGTGCGCCAGGTCCCGTTCGTGCCACAGGGCGACGTTCTCGTACGCGGCGCCCGCGTTGGCCCGCAGGACCCGCGCCAGTCCGCACAGCCGCTCGCTGGTCGTCGGATTGCGCTTGTGCGGCATGGCGCTGGAGCCCTGGTAGGCGCTGGTGCGGGGTTCGTCGACCTCGCGCACCTCCGTGCGCTGGAGCATCCGCATCTCCAGGGTGAACTGCTCCACGACGGCGCCGGTGAGGGCGAGCGCGGACAGCAGCTGGGCGTGCCGGTCGCGGGCGACGACCTGCGTGGGGATCGGCTCGGCGCCGAGCCCCAGTTCCCCGCACACGTACTCCTCCACCTGCGGGGAGATGTGCGCGTAGGTGCCGACGGGGCCCGAGACCGTACCCACGGCCACCGCCGTACGGGCATCCGCCAGCCGGGTCAGGCAGCGGCTCATGGCCTGGGCGTGGACGGCCAGCTTCTGCCCGAAGCTGGTCGGCTCGGCGTGGATCCCGTGGGTGCGGGCGATGCACACGGTGTCCCAGTGCTCCAGGGCGCGTTCCGTCAGGATCCGGGTGAAGGAGCGGGCCGCTTCCAGGACGAGGTCCATGGAGCGGGCCAGCAGGTACCCCTGTGCGGTGTCGACGAGGTCGTAGCTGGTCATGCCGTGATGGACCCAGCGCGCCGACGCGGCCGGCATCGTCTCCGTGTAGGCGGCGAGGAACGCGAGGATCTCGTGGTCCCGTTCGGCCTCCAGCTCCCGGATCCGCGAGACGAGGGGCACCGGAGCCCGCCGGATGTCGGCCAGGGCCTCTTCCGGTACGACGCCGAGCGCGGCCTGCGCGGTGCTGGCCAGTACTTCGACCCGGACCCACGTCCCGTACGTGGACTCCGCGGTCCACAGGGCCGCCATCTCCGGCAGCGCGTAGCGCTGGATCAAGGCACACCTCTCCCATAGCCCCGGGGGCTGCCGCACCGTCGGCCGGCGCCCGCTTCCGTCCTCCTTACGGTAATAGATCAACTGACGATTTGGCTATTACCGGAGGGAGGCTCCCGTGAGCGGGAGGAGGTGGCGCTCCAGGACCGCGGCCACGCCGTCCTCGTCGTTGCCGGCGGTGATCTCGTCCGCGACCGCCTTCAGGCTGTCGTGGGCGTTGGCCATGGCGACCGAGTGGCCCGCCCAGGCGAACATGGGGATGTCGTTCGGCATGTCACCGAAGGCAATGGTGCTTTCCGCCGCCGCGCCCAGCGCCTCCGCGGCCAGGGCCAGACCGGTCGCCTTCGACAGGCCGAGGGGGAGCAGCTCCACGCAGGTCGGCCCGGCCATGACCACGGTGACGAGATCACCCACCGCCTCCCGGGCCGCCTCGGTGAGCTCGTCGTCCGTCAGGTGCGCGTGCTGGATCTGGACCTTCCCGATCGGCCGGTCCCACAGCCGGGCCGCGCCGTGGACCCGCTCGATCCCGGCCGAGCCCATCGGCGGGAGCGGGAACCCGGGCCCCACGAGGATGGGGTCGGCCAGCTCCAGCGGCATCACCGCCACCGACAGCGGACCGGTACGCGCCTCCACCAGGGCCACCACGTGCGCCGCCAACTCCCGGTCGAGGGGGACCGAGGAGACGAGCGCGTCGCGCCCGGCGTCGTAGAGCTGGCCGCCCTGCCCGCAGACGGCGAGGCCCCGGTAGCCGATCTCGGTCAGCGTGGGCCTGGTCCACTGGGCGACCCGGCCGGTCACCACCACGTGCCGGGCCCCGGCGGAGACGGCGGCGGCGAGGGCGGCCGTGGTGCGCGCGGAGACGGTGTGGTCGCTGCGCACGAGGGTGCCGTCGAGGTCGGTGGCGATCAGCTGGTAGGGGAAGCGGGTCATGGGGGGCTCCTGTGTGGGGGTACGGACAGGGGTGGGGC
>NZ_JBHXKA010000147.1:0-19101 GCF_042722885.1 Streptomyces sp. NPDC058401 | reverse complement strand
CCCCCGCACCAAAAAACCGCGCGAGGCTGGATGTGGCCGGCGGCAGCCGAAACCCAGCCCCTCCGGCGTTTGAGGAGCGGGGGTCCGGGGGCTGGCCCCCGGGAACGGCGCCGCGCAGGGCATCGGGTTCCGGGACCGGCCAGGTCAGTGGCGCCGCGCAGGGCATCGGGTTCCGGGACCGGCCAGGTCAGCCGCGTAGGCGG
The DNA here is from genome assembly GCF_042722885.1 of Streptomyces sp. NPDC058401. Taxonomy (NCBI): domain Bacteria; kingdom Bacillati; phylum Actinomycetota; class Actinomycetes; order Kitasatosporales; family Streptomycetaceae; genus Streptomyces; species Streptomyces sp. NPDC058401. The sequence goes on along the minus strand of NZ_JBHXKA010000147.1, from coordinate 18,898 downwards.
CGCCACAGGGGTGGGGCCGCGCTGATGAGGAGGGTGAGGGCCACTGCCAGGGCCACGCCCTTCCAGGGTTCCGCGAAGAGGGAGCCGCCGACGATGCCGATCAGGCCGTAGGTCGCCGCCCAGGCCAGGCAGGCGGGGCCGTCGCCGCGGGCGAAGCGGCGCAGGGGCAGCTCCGCGAGCAGGCAGGCCAGCATCACGGGGATGCGGCCGCCCGGGAGGAGGCGGGAGACGACCAGGACCAGGACGCCGTTCTCGTCCAGCTTGCGCTGCGCCTGGGCGAGGCGTTCCGGGGTCGCCCGCCTCCGCAGGGCCTCCAGCCAGCGCGATCCGTTCCGGGAGCGGACTCCGCGCCGGCCCAGCCAGTACAGGGCCATGTCACCGGCGAACGCGGCCAGCGAGGACACCCCGAACACCAGCAGCAGTCCGAAGGGCAGGGAGTCCTGGTGGAACGCCACCACCGCCGCCGTGCTGACCAGCGCGCCCGTCGGAATCACCGGCACCAGCGCGCCCAGTGCCACCAGGACGAAGAGGGTCGGATAGCCGATCGCCTGCTGGGTGGACTCCGGCGGGACCTGCGCGGCCGACTCCGCGAACTGCCACAGCCCCCTCACGGCAGCCGTACCCGTTCACCGTGCGCGGGCAGCCGGACCGTCACCTTCGGCGCCTCCCTGCGCGCACACCGTACGAACTCCTCGCCCGGCGCGTGGAACTCGTGCGGCCGCACCGCGTCCATCCCGATCGGCCAGTACGTGCCCCAGTGCACCGGTACCGCGGCCGCCGGCGCCAGCAGGGCCAGGGCCCGCGCCGCACCCGCCGCGTCCAGGTGCCCGGGGCCCAGGTTGGGCCCCCAGCCGCCGACCGGCAGCAGGGCCACGTCCACCGGTCCGACCTCGTCGGCCATCGAGTCGAACAGGCCGGTGTCCCCGGCGAAGTAGGTCCGCGAGGAGCCCTCGATCACGTACCCGAGCGCGGGCGCCGTCCGCGGTCCGAACGGCAGCCGCCGCCCGTCGTGCCGCGCGCTGACCGCCCGGACCCGTACGCCGCCGCCCCGTACGCCGTCCCCGACGGTCACCGTGTCGCCCGGCGCCAGCTCCGTGACCACCAGGCCCCGCACCCCGGCCATCCGTGCCAGCCCCGGCACCGCGCCCGGCGCCCCGCGCGGCACCAGCAGCCGGGTCCCGCGCGCGAGGCGCGCCAGCGAGGGCAGGTGCAGGTGGTCGGCGTGCAGGTGCGAGACGAGCACCGCGTCGGCGACCGCCGCCTCCGGCGGGGGCAACGCCCCGCGACGGCGCCGCAGGTGCGCCAGACGGCGGGCGAAGAGCGGGTCCGTGAGCAGCCGGACACCGGAGTCCTCGACCGTGCACGTGGCATGGCCCCACCAAGTGATCTCCACCGGCCCCTGATCCCCTCCTCGTCCCGCTTGCCACCGGGTCCCGTCCGAGCCTAAAGGCTGCCCGCCGCAGCCGCTCGGAACCGGGGTGGCGGAACCGCGGAACCGGGCCTTCGGACCCCCTCCTCCCCGGCGGCGGATCGGAGTAGGGTCGGGCGGCATGGATGAGCTGCGCGTGGCCGCGATCGCCAGCCTGGCCCCGCTGGAGGATCTGGACACGGATCCCTTCGCCGTCGACACCCGGAGCCAGCACGCCATGTGCGCCCGCTGGGCGGCCGACCGGGGCTACGTCGTGACCCGCCAACTGTTCGTCTACGGGCTGCGCGCCGACCACTGCGGCCTGTGGAACGACGTCGACGCCGGCCGCGTCGACCTGTTCGTCACCGCCAACCACCGGGTGCTGACGCGCGCGCTGCGCTCCGTGGGGGAGTTCACCGCCGAATGCGCGCGGCGCGGCGTACGGCTGGAAACCGCCGGTCTCGAAGAGCCCCGCTACACCTCCGCGATGAAGGCCGAGGTGCACCGCCGGCTCTCCATGCCGACCGCCGGATACGACGGCACGTAGGCCGGGGGCGGAAAGGCCCGCCTCCAGGCCCTAGCGGCCGCCCCCTCCGTACGCACATCCGCCGCCCGTGTCATCCGACCGGGCGGGCGCCGTTGTGCGAGCCTGGACACCGTGGGGACGGGGGCTCGTCGGCGCGGTGCGGGCCACGGTGGTGAGGCGGGTCGGGCGTGTTGCGAGGCCGGTGGCGGAGTACGGGCGGCGCCCTGCTGCGGGTGGTCATCGTCTGGGCGGTGTCCACCCTCACGATGCTCGCCCTGGCCGGAATCCTCCCCGACTTCAGGCTCCAGGCGGGCGCGGGCGGCGACCGCGACAGCATCACGCAGATAGGCCTGACGGCAGCCATCGGCGCCGGTGCGTTCGGTCTGCTGAGCGCGCTGGTGTGGCCGGTTCTCGTACGGGCCCTGCTGCTCGTGCCGGCCCTGGTGCTCGGCCTGCTCGTCTTCTTCCTCAACGGCTCGCTGCTGCTGCTGGCGCTCAGCCTGATCCCGGCCGGCCGCGGCGAGGCGGACCCCGAGACGGCGGTGGTGGTCGCCGCCGTCATGTCCGCCGTCGCCTCCGCCACCTCCACGGCCCTCGCCGTACGGGACGACGAGGCCTACCGGCGCCGGCTCTACCGGCTCGCCGACCGCCGCCGGCGCCGCCAGCACCGCGAGGGCCTGCCCGGGGCCGACGAACGGGCCCCCGCGCTGGTGTTCCTCCAGCTCGACGGGGTCGGGTACGAGGTGCTGCGCCGCGCGGCCGGCAGCGGCCTGATGCCGACGGTGGCCGACTGGCTCGACCGCAGCCACCGCCTCGGCTCCTGGCACACCGACTGGTCCAGCCAGACCGGAGCGAGCCAGCTCGGCATCCTGCACGGCTCCAACTTCGACGTGCCGGCCTTCCGCTGGTACGAGAAGGAGACCGGCGAGGTGATGGTCTGCAACCGGCCCACCAGCGCCGCCGAGCTCCAGCGGCGGGCCGTCGAACGCACCGGGGACGGAGGCCTGCTCACCCTCGACGGGGCCAGCCGCGGCAACCTGTTCAGCGGCGGCGCCGGCCAACTGGCGCTCGTCCTGTCCGTCTCCGCCCGGCGCGGCCCGCAGAACCGGTCCCGCGCCGGGTACTTCGCGTACTTCTCCGACCCGGCCAACGCGGTCCGCACGGCGCTCTCCTTCGTCGCCGAGGTGGCCCGCGAGATCACCCAGTCGGTACGCGGACGCCTGCGCGGGGAGCGGCCACGGGTCGGGCGCGGCGGGCTGTACCCGCTGATCCGCGCCTTCGCGACGGTGGTGGAGCGCGATGTCGTGGTCGCCGCCGTGATCGGCGACATGCTGGCCGGCCGCGCCGCGGTCTACGCCGACCTGGTCGCCTACGACGAGGTCGCCCACCACTCGGGCCCGCGCTCCCGGGACACCGAGCAGGTGCTCGCCCGGCTCGACCGCAGCCTGGCGCTCCTCGCCCGGGTCGCCGAGCACGCGCCGCGGGAGTACCGGATCGTGCTGCTCTCGGACCACGGCCAGAGCCCGGGGGAGACCTTCCTGGGCCGGTACGGGCTCACCCTGAAGGATCTGGTCCGCGCGGGCTGCGGGCTCCCGGTGTCCCGGAAGGCCGGCCGCACGCACAGCGGGGCCGAGGCGCGGGCCGCCGTACGGGCGGCCCTGCACCGGCCCGTGGAGGAGACCGACGAGGAGGTGCGTCCCGGAGCGGGCCCGGACCCGGTGGTCCTGGCCTCGGGCAACCTCGGGCTGATCTCCTTCCCCGACCTGTCCGGACGGGCGTCCAGGGAACGGATCGAGCGTGCCCACCCGGCGCTGCTCTCCACCCTGGCGAACCATCCCGGCGTCGGGTTCCTGCTCGTCGACGGGACCGTCCTGGCGGCCGGCGGGGCCGAGGCCCGGCTGGACGAGCCGGGCGCGGTGGAGGCCCTGCTGGCCCCCTTCGGCCCGGGCGCTGCGCGGGCGGTCCGGCGCACCGACACCTTCCCGCACGTGGCGGACGTGATGGTGAACTCGGCCTACGACCCGGAGACCGGCGCGGTGCACGCCTTCGAGGAGCAGATCGGCTCGCACGGCGGCCTGGGCGGGGAACAGGGCCACCCCTTCCTGATGTGGCCGGTGGAGCTGTCCGATCCGGTGGACCGGCCGGACGGGGAGCTGGTGGGCGCGGAGGCGGTCCACCAGGTCCTGCGCCGCTGGCTCACCGAGGCGGACGGGCCCCAGATCCCCGTCCCCCCGGACCTCTCGGTCTCCTCGGGCACGGACCCGGCGCCCGCCCCGTAGACCCGGCGTACGGTGGGAACAGAGTCCACCAGGGGGGCTCCGAGGGGTCGCCATGTCCGCGATCAGCAAGAGCATCGACATAGACCGCAGTCCCGAGGACGTCTACGCGTACGTCACGGACCCCACGCACCTGCCGGAGTGGCAGGACAGCGCCGTCACCGCGGTGCCGATGGGAGACCTTCCCGTCCACGTGGGTTCGAAGGTCCTGGTCAGCCGCCGGATCGGCCGGCGCACGATCCCCACGACCCTGGAGGTCATGGCCATGGACCCGCCGAGGAGCTGGCACTTCCACGGAGTGCGGGGGCCGGTCCGCCCCGACGTACGGGGCCGCATCGAACCCCTCGACGGAGGAACCCGCTCGCGCGTCACCATCGCCGTCGACTTCGAGGGCCACGGCCTGGGCCGGGCGCTCGTGCCGCTCGCGGTCAAGCCCATGGTCCGCAAGGAGATGCCCCGCAGCGAGGAGAAGCTCAAGCACCTGCTGGAGCACTCCGCGGCCTGAGGCCCGGGGAGACCCCGGGGGAAAACCGGGTGCTCCGGGACATGTTGTGCGCCCACACTGGGCGCACCGCGCACCGCGTACCGCGCATCGCGTACCCGTACCCGGACCCCTAAGGACATCCCCACCCGTGCAGGCTGCCGTCACCGTCACCCCCGCCCAGCTCCCCGAACTGCTCCTCGGGCTCGCCACCGTGCGGCCCGTGTTCCTCTGGGGGGCGCCCGGCATCGGCAAGTCCTCGCTCGTGCGGAAGTTCGCCGACTCGCTGGGACTGGAGTGCGTGAGCCTGCTCGGCACCCAGCTCGCACCCGAGGACCTGATCGGCGTACCGCAGATCCGTGACGGGCGTTCGGTGTTCTGCCCGCCGGAGACGATCGCCCGGGACGAGCCGTACTGCCTGTTCCTGGACGAGCTCAACGCCGCCGGCCCGGACGTGCAGAAGGCCTTCTACTCCCTGATCCTCGACCGCCGGATCGGCTCCTACGAGCTGCCCGAGGGCTCCATCGTCATCGGCGCGGGCAACCGGGCCACCGACAACGCCCTGGCCCGCCCCATCGCCTCCGCGCTCGTCAACCGGCTCACCCACATCCACCTGAACGCCTCCGCCGGGGACTGGCTGGTCTGGGCCGGTGAGCACGGCATCCACCCGTGGGTCACCGACTACCTCACGGACCGGCCCGACCACCTGTGGTCGCAGCCGCCCAAGACGGAGGAGCCGTTCTCCACGCCGCGTTCCTGGCACATGCTCTCGGACGCCCTGCACTCCTTCGGGCCCGAGCTGGACGAGACCACCCTCAAGGTGATCGCCCACGGCACCCTCACCCCGGCGCACGCCGTCTCCTTCTGCGGCTACGCGAAGATCGTCCGCCACTCCTTCGGCATCGAGGCGATCATGAAGGGCGACGCGAACTGGCCCACCCGCCTCGCCGACCGCGACCTGCTCTACTACCTGGCCGACGCCTTCCGGGGCCGGCTGGTCAAGGAGCTGCCCGCACGGCGCGAGCACGTCTCGCCCGCCGTCCGGCAGACCGCGTACCGGGCCAAGTCCCTGCTGGTGCAGCTCGCCGAGATCTCCGTCGAGGTCGCCCAGACCGTCATAGCCGACGACGCCGACGGGCTGCCCGTGCTGCCCGCCTGGTTCCTCGTCGAGGCGGCCCGTGACATGCCGCGCCTGGTCGAGGCCCGCCGGTGAGCCGCACCACCCGCAAGAACACCGGCAACGCCAAGCCCGACCCCGCCGACCAGGCCTTCGCCGAGGGCCTCGCCCTGGTCAAGCGGAACCCGGCCCTCGCCGCCGTCTCCGCCACCATCTGCCGCCAGGCGAAGTGCCCGGCCACCCCCGCCGGAGGGCTGGCGGCCGTCGACTCCAACGGCACCGTCCACGTCCACCCCACCCGGCGCGCCACGCCCGGGGAATGGGCCTGGACGCTCGCCCACGCCCTGCTCCACCTCGGCTTCGGGCACGTCCCCGCCGCCAAGGAGGAGCAGCGCTCCCAGCCCGACCGCTTCTCCCTGGCCGCCCGCTGCGCCGTCGTCAACCGGTTCCTGGCGAGCTTCGCACCCGGCTGGACCCCGGACCGCCTGCCCGCCGAGCACCCCGGCGGCGACGAGGAGCTGCTCGCGGCCCGCTGGCGCCGCGACGGCATCCCCGCGGCCCACGAGCACTGCGGCACCGCCGCGGACCACCCCGACCAGATCCTGGTGACCTGGGGGGCGTGGAACACCGCCGTCCCCGACTGGGAGACCGCCTTCGCGCACGCCCTGACCCGCAGCGTCTCGGCCGCCATGGACGTGGCCGGCGGCCGCCGCGACCGGGTCACCGGGGAGCACGTACGGCTCCGCCCGTGGGACCGGGCCCTGAACTGGTTCGTCTCCTCGTACCCGCTGCTCGGGGGGCTCGCCGCCGGGCTGAAGATCGTCGCCGACGCCGAGCTGGCCCGGGCCCAGAACATCGACATCGCCGCCGTCAGCGCGAGCGCCGGGGAGATCTACGTCAACCCGCTGCGCAGCTTCACCGACGGGGAATGGCGGTTCATCCTGGCCCACGAGATGCTGCACGCCGCCCTGCGCCACGGGGAGCGCCGCGGCGCCCGCGACCCGTACCTGCACAACGTGGCCGCCGACTACGTGGTCAACGGCTGGCTCGTGGAGATGGACGTCGGCGAGATGCCCGAGGGGCTGCTGTACGACGCGGAGCTGCGGGACCTCTCCGTCGAGGAGGTCTACGACCGGATCACCACCGACCTGCGCCGCATGCGCCGCCTCGCCACCCTGCGCGGCAAGGGCCGGGGGGACATCCTGGGCGAGCCGCTGCCGCACCCGGCCAGCTGCCCGTACACGGACCTGGACGAATTCTACCGGCGCGGCCTGGTCCAGGGCTTCGACCTGCACGGGTACGGGGAGCGCGGACTGCTGCCCGCCGGGCTGATCCAGGAGATCCGGGCGCTGGCCCACCCGCCGGTGCCGTGGGACGCGGCGCTCGCCCGCTGGTTCGACGCGTACGTGCCGCGGCCCGTGGCCGTACGGTCCTACGCCCGACCGGCCCGCCGCCAGGCCTCCACCCCGGACATCCCGCGCGCGGGCCGGTACTTCCCGCTGGAGGAGACCGCCCGCTGCACCTTCGGGGTGGTCCTCGACACCTCGGCGTCGATGAACGCCGCCCTGCTCGGCAAGGCGCTCGGCGCCATCGCCTCGTACGCGGAAGCCCGCGACGTACCGGCCGCCCGCGTCGTGTTCTGCGACGCGGCGCCGTACGACGCGGGCTATCTGCCACCGACCGAGATCGCCGGACGGGTCCGGGTCCGGGGCCGCGGCGGCACGGTCCTGCAACCGGGCATCGACCTGCTGCACCGGGCGGAGGACTTCCCGCCCGGCGCCCCGGTCCTCGTGATCACGGACGGCCAGTGCGACACCCTGCGGATCCGGCGCGAGCACGCCTACCTGATCCCGCAGGGTGCCTCCCTGCCGTTCACGCCCCGGGGGCCGGTCTTCCGACTGACCTGACGGTTTAGTCGAGGTAGTCGCGCAGCACCTGCGAGCGCGACGGGTGACGGAGCTTCGACATGGTCTTCGACTCGATCTGGCGGATGCGCTCACGGGTGACCCCGTACACGCGGCCGATCTCGTCGAGGGTCTTCGGCTGGCCGTCGTTGAGGCCGTAGCGCATGGAGACCACGCCCGCCTCGCGCTCCGAGAGCGTGCCCAGGATGGACTGGAGCTGCTCCTGGAGGAAGGTGAAGGAGACCGCGTCGGCCGGTACGACCGCCTCGGAGTCCTCGATGAGGTCACCGAACTCGCTGTCGCCCTCCTCACCCAGCGGGGTGTGCAGGGAGATCGGCTCGCGGCCGTACTTCTGGACCTCGATGACCTTCTCGGGGGTCATGTCGAGTTCCTTGCCCAGCTCCTCCGGAGTGGGCTCCCGGCCGAGGTCCTGGAGCATCTGGCGCTGGACACGGGCCAGCTTGTTGATGATCTCGACCATGTGGACGGGGATGCGGATGGTGCGCGACTGGTCGGCCATGGCACGCGTGATCGCCTGCCGGATCCACCACGTGGCGTACGTGGAGAACTTGAAGCCCTTGGTGTAGTCGAACTTCTCCACGGCACGGATCAGACCGACGTTGCCCTCCTGGATCAGGTCCAGGAAGAGCATGCCGCGGCCCGTGTAGCGCTTGGCGAGGGAGACCACGAGGCGGAGGTTGGCCTCCAGCAGGTGGTTCTTGGCCCGGCGGCCGTCCTCGACGAGGATCTCCAGCTCGCGCTTGAACGCGGGCTTGTGGTCCTCCTCCTCTTCGAGCTTGTACTCGGAGAAGAGACCGGCCTCGATGCGCTTGGCGAGCTCCACCTCCTGCTCGGCGTTGAGCAGCGGCACCTTGCCGATGAGCTTGAGGTAGTCCTTGACGGGGTCGGCGGTGGCGCCGGCGACCATGACGGTCTGGGCCGGGGCGTCGTCCTCGTCGTCGTCGGACAGGACGAAGCCGGCGCTGCCGCCCGTCTTGGGCGTCTCCTTCTCGTCGCCCTCGTCGAGGTCCTCGGCAGCCCAGTCCTCGCCCTCGGAGACGGCGGCCTCGGCCTCGTCGCCGTCCTTGGCGGTCTTCTTGGTGGCGGCCGTCTTCTTCACGGCGGTCTTCTTCACGGCGGTCTTCTTGACCGCACGCTTCTTCGGCGCGGCGGCGGCCTCTGCCGCCACCTCCTCCTCGGTCCCGGAGGCCGACGGGTCGGATATCGCCGCGGCGGTGGCGGGGGCCGCCGTTTTGCGCGCACCGATGAGGCGCGGCGGTGCGGCGGCCTTCTTGGCGACGCGCGCCGGGGCGGCGGCCGCCTTGCGCGCCTTCTTGGCGGGAGCCTTCGTGGCGGGGGCGGCGCTGACGTGCAGCGCGACGCCCTCCTCGTCCAGGACCTGGTTCAGGCTGCGCAGGACCCGCTTCCACTGGTCCACCGGGATGCGGCCGGCCTCGAAGGCCTGGCGCACGTCATCACCGTTGATGTGACCCTGCTCGCGGCCACGCTCGACAAGCGCGACCAGGGCCTCGGATTCGGCGATCTCCGTGGGGAACGTACGGGACGGGCTGAGCGACACAAGGAGCCTCTCGTTGCGAACAGATAAGGGGTGGCGGGACATCATCGCGCGAACTCGGGAAACAGACCCGAGGGGGGTCTGTATTCCGGGCCGCACGAGGACACCTGTCGGTTCATCGCATGCCCGAGTAGATTCGTTACGCGCTGAATTGAGTGACCTGCGCCACGCTGTGACCGGGGGGCCGGTCGCGGGTGGTCGTGTCCGCCCTTTTTGTCAGCCCGTTTTGCGGGCCTCGATGAGAAAACGGGCGGTGTGTGCGACGAACGGGCCTTCGCGCTCGATCTGTTCGTGCAGCTCGCGCAGCCGGTCCCGATGCTGTCCGACCGTGAAGCCGGGCACCATCCAGATCACCTTCCTCAGAAAGTAGATCACGGCTCCGATGTCGTGGAACTCCGTCCGCAGCCGCTCGGAGCGCAGATCGACCACCTCCAGTCCCGCCTTCGTGGCCCCGGCGACCGCGTCGTCGGGGTGCCGGCCCCGCCGGACCTCTTCCGGCTGCGGGCCCAGGAAGTACTCCACGAGCTCGAAAACGCTCGCCGGGCCGACCTGCTGGGAGAAGTACGTGCCACCGGGCTTCAGCACCCGCGCGATCTCCTCCCACCAGACCGTCACCGGATGCCGGCTGGAGACGAACTCGAAGGCCCCGTCGCCGAACGGCAGCGGCGGCTCGTCGGCGTCCGCGACCACCACCGCGCCGATCGGATGCAGGCGCCTTGTCGCCCTATCGATGTTCGGCGGCCACGACTCGGTGGCCACCGTCAGCCGGGGCAGCGGCCCGGCTCCGGCGAGCACCTCGCCGCCGCCGGTCTGGATGTCCAGGGCGGAGCCGACCTGAGCCAGGTGCCGCGCCAGGAGCCGCTGATAGCCCCAGGAGGGGCGCTGCTCGGTGGCGCGGCCGTCGAGCCAGGAGAAGTCCCAGCCGTCCACGGAGACGGATTCCGCTTCCGCGACGAGATGGTCGAAGGTGCGCGTCATGTCTCGATCGTCCCAGGTCCGGGCCCGGTCATCCACCGGATTGCCGGGCGCGGGCCCGCCGGGGCCGCCGCCCGGCCCGGCGGAGGGTCGCCTACACTGGGCGGCGGGCCGTGACTGGCGTTCGGGTGGATCACCACCGGGGAGCGGCCCGGCGTACTCCCGCATTCGTACGCCGACTGCCGCGCGCCTGGGCGAACCGCGATCCCGCAGCGACGCTCAGGAGCCCCGATGACCATCCAGACCACTGCCACGACCGGTACGGCCCAGCTGATGGACGGCACCGCCCTCGCCCGCCGCATCTCGGAGCAGACCGCCGAGTACGCCGCGAAGATCACCGAGCGCACCGGTACCGCGCCCTGTCTGGCCACCGTGCTGGTCGGCGAGGACCCCGCGTCCGTCACCTACGTCCGCATGAAGCAGAACCGCTGCGCCAAGGCCGGGATCACCTCCCGCCACGTGGAGCTGCCGGCCGCGACGACCACCGAGGAGCTCGTCGCCACCCTGACGGCGCTCTCCGAGGACCCGGAGATCAGCGGCATCCTGCTCCAGCACCCGGTCCCGCACCACATCGACGAGCGCGCCGCCTTCGAGGCGATCGCCCCGGGCAAGGACGTCGACGGGGTCACCATGCACTCCTTCGCCGCCATGGGCTTCGGACTGCCCGGCTTCGTCTCCTGCACCCCCGGCGGCATCATGCGGCTGCTGGAGGCCTACGACGTGGACCTGACCGGCAAGCACGCCGTGGTCGTCGGCCGCAGCGCGATCCTGGGCAAGCCCGCCGGGATGCTGCTGCTGGAGCAGAACGCCACCGTCACCTACTGCCACTCGCGCACCGTGGACCTGCCGTCCATCGTGCGGCAGGCGGACGTGCTGGTCGCCGCCGTCGGCAAGGCCGAGTTCATCCGCGGCGAGGACATCAAGCCGGGCGCCGTGGTCCTGGACGCCGGCTACAACGAGGGCAACGTCGGCGACGTCCACTTCGAGTCGGCCGCCGCCCGCGCCTCGCTGATCACCCCGGTGCCGGGCGGCGTCGGCCCGATGACCATCGCGGTGCTGCTGGAGCAGACCGTGCAGGCCGCCGCCGCGCAGGCCGGTCTGGCCCTCGCGGACCTCTGAGACCTCTGGGACCTCTGAGACCTCTGACCCGCACCCCGCTCCCTCCCGTACGACGAACGCCCCGGGCCCTTCGGTCCGGGGCGTTCCGTTTCCCGCGGTAACGGGCCGAAAGGCCGATCCCGTTCCGGCGCGACAGGGCTCCAATGAATATGTGAAGCCTTCGATGGATATGCAGAAGCCCCCGGCGTCGGACGCAGCACCGGACGCGGCGGTGGCGGTGGGCGGGAAGCGCCACCCGCGCGGGCTCGCCACCCTCGTCCTCGCCGAGCTGTGGGAGCGTTTCAGCCTCTACGGCATGGTCGCCATCCTCGTGCACTTCCTCGCCGCCTCCCGCGGCCACGGCGGCATGGGGCTCCACGAGGGCACCGCGGAGGCCGTGGAAGGCGTCTACATGGCCATGATCTCGCTGCTGGCGCTGCCCGGCGGCTGGATCGCCGACCGGTTCCTCGGCGCCCGGCGGGCCGTCCTGTGGGGCGGCGTGGTCATCATGGCCGGGCACGTCCTGATGGCCGTCCCGAACCCGGTCTTCGTCTGGCCCGGCCTGGTCCTCATCGTCATCGGCACCGGCCTGCTCAAGCCGAACATCTCCGCGCTGGTCGGCCGGCTGTACGCCGCCGACGACGACCAGCGGCGCGACGCCGGCTACTCGATCTTCTACATGGGCATCAACCTCGGCGCCGTCATCGCCCCGCTCGTCGTCGGCTACCTCGGCGAGGAGGTCAACTGGCACCTCGGCTTCGGCGCCGCCGCCGTCGGCATGGCCCTCGGCCTGGTCCAGTACGTGGTCGGAGGCCGTCGCCTCTCGGAGCAGCTGCGCCCCGAGCCCGTGGTCCGGCTCACCGCCGCCGAGCGGACCAAGATCCGCAAGTCCTCCTCGTACGGCCTGGTCTTCACCGCCGTACTGATCGCCCTGCTGGCCGCCTCGCACGCGTTGAGCATCGACAACATCACCTTCCTGCTCACGATCGTCGCCGTGGTGGTCCCGGCGGGCGTGCTGCTCTCGATGTACCGCAGCCCCAAGATCGACCGGGTCGAGAAGACCCGGCTGCGGGCCTACGTCTGGCTCTTCCTGGCCGCCACGCTGTTCTGGCTGGTCTACGACCAGATGGGCAACGAGCTGAACCTGTTCGCCGCCCAGAAGACCGACCTGTCCCTGCTCGGCTGGCACATCCCGGCGAGCTGGACCCAGGCGCTGCCCTCGCTGTTCGTGATCATCCTGGCCCCCGTCTTCGCCGCCTTCTGGGTGCGCCGGGGCAAGCACATGAGCACCCCGTTCAAGTTCGGCCTCGCCCTGCTGCTGACCGGCGCCTCCTTCGTGGTCATGTCGGGCGCCGCGGCCATCGCCTCCAGCGGGGTCAAGGTCTCGCTGATGTGGCTGGTGGGCGTGTACGTGATCCAGGTGATGGGCGAGATGTGCCTGAGCCCGGTGGGCCTCTCGGTCACCACGAAGCTCGCCCCGCGGGCCTTCACCAACCAGATGATGGGCGTCTGGTTCCTCGCCGCCGCCACCGGCGACGCGATCGGCGCCCAGCTGCCCCGGCTCGACGCGGTCATCGGCCAGAGCTGGAACTTCCTGTGGCAGGGCGCCATGGTGATCGCGGCCGGCGCGGTGATGGTCTTCTTCACCAAGCGCCTCAAGGTCCTGACGGGCGAAGCCGCCGCGGCCCGCGAAGCGGTCGCAGCGGCGGCCTGACAGGGGGCGGGCCGAGGCGGGCCGGGACAGGCCCGGACGGGCCCGCCTCGGCCGTGAGGGCGGCCATGACCCCGGAGGTAATCGACCCGGTGGGGGATGCGGCGGCACAGTGGGGGCATCGGGTTCCGGGGCCGCGCACTCGGCTCCGGGGCCCGGGTCGTTCGTACTCCACCCGCGCAACCGACCCCCGACGGAGGCTGATCCGCCATGTCCGCAACCCTGCTCACCGCCGTAGCCCGTACCACCGTCCCCCGGACCGCGCTGCGCCGCTTCCTCGCCCTCGACTCCGTCGTCAGCACCGGCAACGGGCTCGCCTACGTCGCCTTCTCCGCGCCCCTCGGCCGGCTGCTCGGCGTCGGGCAGGGGATGCTGCTGGGACTCGGGGTGTTCCTGCTGCTCTACGGGGCGGGCGTCGGCCTGCTGGCCTCGCGGCGGGAGCCCCCGGTCTTCCCCGTCAAGATCGTCATCGAGGGCAACTGCGCCTGGGCCGCGCTCAGTCTCGTCTCCCTCGTCGTATGGTTCGCGCCCACCGCCGCCGGTGCGGTGTGGATCGCGGCGCAGGCGCTCGTCGTCGCCTCGTTCGCCCTCTTCCAGCAGCTCGCGCTGCGCGCGGGTGCGGGCTCAGGGCGCCAGTGACCGCAGGTACTTCACGGTCGCCGGGTCGGCCGGCAGGAGGGTCTCGATGGCCAGTTCGGCGACCGTCACGTCCATCGGGGTGTTGAAGGTGGAGATCGAGGACACGAAGGAGAGCAGGTGCCCGTCGTGCTCGATCCGCAGGGGGAGCGCGAGGTACGCGACGGGCCCGTCCGGCTCGTCCCCGTCCGGCGAGGGCTCCCGTTCCGGTCCCGCCGTCGCGGGCAGCGGGTAGGCCGAGACCTCCTCGTACAGCGCCCGCAGCGGCGCCGAACGGGCCAGGGCGATCTGCCGCTCCATCTGGGCCAGCAGGTGTCCGCGCCACTCGCGCAGGTTGCGGATCCGGGGGGCGAGGCCCTCCGGGTGCAGGGTCAGCCGCATCGCGTTGAGGGGACCGGCCAGCAGGTGCTCCGGCAGCCCCTCCATCAGCATCATGACGCCCCGGTTGGCGGCCACCACCTCGTACGTGGCGTCCACCACCAGTGCCGGATACGGCTCGTAGCCGGTCAGCAGCCGTTCCAGCCCCTCGCGCAGCACCTCCATCGAGGGGTCGCCCAGCGGGGTGTGGGCGTACCGGGGTGCGTAACCGGCGGCCAGCAGAAGGGCGTTGCGGTCCCGGACCGGGACCTCCAGCCGGTCGGCGAGCCGCAGCACCATCTCCTCGCTCGGCCGGGACCGGCCCGTCTCCACGAAGCTGATGTGCCGGGAGGAGGAGTCGGCGCGGCCCGCCAGCTCCAGCTGGCTGAGCCCGCGCCGCTCCCGCCAGGTGCGCAGCAGGGCGCCCACCGTCAAGGGCGCAGCAGTCGTCATACGGTGACGTTAGCCCAACCGGGGGAGCGCGGTCCGTCAGCCCACCACGATGGTCGTGGAAGGCGCGCAAGCACCCGCACGCACCACGGCGCGAAACCTTCCCCCCGGCCCGAGCTGTGGGAACCTTGACCCCACGTCAGGTCAATCGGGCAGACGCGTACGTCGCGTACGTCGTGTACGGGGAAGGAGCCTGCGGATGTCGAGAGAGCCGCTTTCGCAGAAGGAGATCGAGGACCGGCTGCGGGAACTCCCCGGCTGGGCCTTCGAGGACGACCGCATCATCCGCACCTACCGGCTGGGCAGCCACTTCGCGGCGAGCGCGCTGGTCAGCCATATCGCCAGCGTGCAGCAGGAGTTGAACCACCACTCGGACCTCACCCTCGGCTACAACACGGTCCGCCTCTCCGTGAACACCCACGACGCCGGCGACTCCGTCACCGACGCCGACTTCGCCCTCGCCGAGCGCGTCGAATCCCTGGCCCCCGCCCACGGCGCCGCCTGAACACCGGAAGCACACACCTGATGCCCACGCCGCCGCGACCGCTCCTCGACTACGACGCCGAAGCCGAGGCCTACGACGCCACGCGCGGCGGGGTCCCGCGCGCCGAGGCCGCCGCCGCGGCGGTCCTCGGCCTGCTCCCGCCGGACACCGGCACCCTGCTCGACCTCGGCTGCGGCACGGGGATCGTCACCACCCGCATCGCCGCCGGCCGCCCCGGGCTGCACGTCCTCGGCGCGGACACCTCCTCCGGGATGGCCGCCATGGCACGCTCCCGGGGGATCCCGGTGGTCCTCGCCTCCGGGACCCGGCTCCCGTTCCGCACGGGCTCGCTCGACGCGCTCGCCGCGGTCTGGCTGCTGCACCTGCTGCGCTCGCCCGGCCTGGTGGCCGCCGTGATCGCCGAGGCCGGTCGGGTGCTGCGGCCCGGCGGGGCGTTCGTCACCACCGTCGACAAGGACGCCGCCCACGACGTGGGCAGCGATATCGACGCGGTGCTCGCCGAGCACCTCACCGCCACCCCCGCCGACTCCGCCGAGGCCGTCACCGGCCACGCGGCCGCGGTGGGCCTGCACCCCGCCGGCGAAGCCCTCTTCACCGGCCACGGCCAGGGCCGCACCCCGCACGGGGCCGCCGCCGCACTGCTCGCCGGACGGTACGCCTCGCGGGTCCACCCGCGCGGGATCACCCCGCGCGAACTCGCGGACCGGCTGGAACTCCTGCCCGGACCGGACACCCCGCGCGCGGAGCCGACGTACCGGCTGCACGCCTTCGTACGGGCCTGACCGACGGGGCGGGGGGAGGAGGGGCGACGGCCCGCTTCCAGCCCCGCCCCGCCGCCCTCAGACGGGCTCCAGGCGCCACCACTGCGCCGGGGCATCGGTGTCCTCGCACTGCCGGGCCAGGCCCTCCGCGTCCGCCTCCAGCGGCAGCCCGCTGATGGCGGCGATCAGCGAGACCACGCCGGGGTCCGCGAGGGGCTCCTCGACGACCCACTCCTGCGCGCCGAAGGCGTTGGCCTTCCACACCTGGACCCGGGTGCCGCTCTCGGTCGAGGCGTTCGCGACGTCGAGCCGCTTGCCGTTGTGGAGGCTGACCAGGTGGAAGATCCCGCCGCCGCTGTGCACCGGCGTGATCTCCCACTGCCGGGCCGCGGCCGGCTCGCCGTCCGGCCCGACCCGGACCCGGTTGCCGCTCTCGACCTGCAGCAGCAGCCCGCTCGCGGCATTGCGGATCCGGTACGTGCCGTCGGGCGCCCTCGTCCCGCTCACCGGCTCGCTCACCGGCGGCTCAGTAGTCGAACTCGGCCGGGTCGGGCCCGATCCGGCGGCCCGCCCCATCCGCGCCGATCGCGTCCAGCGCGGCCACGTCCCCGGCGTCCAGCTCGAAGCCGAAGACGTCGAGGTTCTCCCGGATCCGCGCCGGGGTCACGGACTTCGGGATCACCACGTTGCCCAGCTGGAGGTGCCAGCGCAGGACCACCTGCGCGGCCGAGCGGCCGTGCTTGGCGGCGATCGCGGTCACGGCGGGCAGGGTGAGCAGGTCCTTGCCCTGGCCGAGCGGGGACCAGGCCTCTGTGGCGATGCCCAGGCGCGCGTGCAGGGCGCGCAGCTCGGTCTGGGGGAGCAGCGGGTGCAGCTCGATCTGGTTCACGGCCGGGACCAGGGAGCTCTCGGCGCCGAGCCGTTCCAGGTCGGCGGGGCGGAAGTTGGACACGCCGACGGCCTTGGCGCGGCCGCTCGCCGCGATCTCCTCGAAGGTCTTCCAGATGGCGAGGAAGTCGTCGCGCATCGGGCGCGGCCAGTGGATCAGGTACAGGTCGATCTCGTCGAGGCCCAGCTTGGCGAGCGAGGCGTCGAACTCGCGCAGCACGTTGTCCCGGCCCCAGGTCTCGGACTTCCCGTTCCACAGCTTCGTGGTGACGAAGAGCTCCTCGCGCGGCACCCCGGCGGAGGCGATGGCCTTGCCGGTGCCCTCCTCGTTGCCGTAGATGGCGGCCGTGTCGATGCTGCGGTAGCCCGCCTCCAGAGCGGTCCGGACGGCCTGCTCCGCCTCGTCGTCCGGAACCTGCCAGACGCCGTAGCCGAGCTGGGGCATGAGCGTGCCGTTGTTGAGCTTGATGCCGGGGACCTGGTTCACGTCGGTCGTTCCCTCTGGTCGTCGCTGGTGCTGTACGACCGGCGACAACCGGGCCCCTGCGTGGCCTATTCCCGCCGTACGGGTGAATTCATACGGCGGAAACAGGACGGGAACGGGAACAGGAACGGGAACAGGAACGGGCCCGTGGCGCTACGTCCCCGGCTACGCCCCCAGGTACGCCTCCCGGACCAGCGCGTCGGCCCGTACCTCGGCGGCCGTGCCCTCGGCGAGGACGGCGCCCAGGTCCAGGACGACCACCCGGGTGCAGAGGTCCATCACGAAGGCCACGTTGTGCTCGACCAGCAGCACCGCGCAGCCCTCCTCCGCGGCGAGCCGGCGCACGACCGCCGCCAGCTGCTCGCGTTCGGGCGCGGACATGCCCGACGCGGGCTCGTCCAGCAGCAGCACCCGGGGCGGATCGGCCACGGCGCGGGCCAGCTCGACCATCCGGGCCCGTCCCACCGGCAGCCCCCCGGCGTACGAGTCCCCGAGCGCGCCGATGCCGCAGTCCGCCAGCACCCGCGCGGCCCGCTCCCGGCGCTCCCGCTCGCGGCGGCGCCGGGTGGGCGAGCCGACCAGATCGGCGGCGAGGCCCCCGCCCCCGCCCCGCCACTCCTGCGCGACCAGGACGTTGTCGGCCACGCTGAGCTGCCCGAACAACTGCTGGCGCTGGAAGGTCCGGCGCATCCCGTGCCGGGCCCGCCAGACGGGGGAGCGCCGCGTGACGTCCACCCCGTCGAGCAGCATCCGGCCCTGGTCGGGCCGGCGGATCCCGGACAGCACGTCGAACAGGGTGGTCTTCCCGGCCCCGTTCGGCCCGATCAGCCCGCACACCTCGCCGGCCCGGATCCCGAGGTCCACGCCCGTCAGCGCCCGGACCCCGCCGAACCGGACACTGACGCCGCGGGCCTCCAGTACGTACGGCCCCGCGTACGGGGCTTCGCCCGTGCTCATGTCGCCATCCCCAGGTAGGCCTCGGTCAGCCGGTCCGCCTCCACCTCGGAGCGGGGGCCGCACCAGGAGACCCGGCCCTGCGCGAGGTAGGCGACGGTGTCGGCGATCCCGAGGATCTCGGCCGCCTTCTCCTCCACCAGCAGCAGCGCGGTACCCGCGGCGCGGAGCTCCGTGAGCAGCCCGTACACCTCGTCCACCACGCGCGGGGCGAGCCCGAGGGAGGG
This sequence comes from Streptomyces sp. NPDC058401, assembly GCF_042722885.1. Classification (NCBI taxonomy): domain Bacteria; kingdom Bacillati; phylum Actinomycetota; class Actinomycetes; order Kitasatosporales; family Streptomycetaceae; genus Streptomyces; species Streptomyces sp. NPDC058401. Next base: position 564 of record NZ_JBHXKA010000147.1, on the reverse strand, counting down.
CTCGTCCGCGATCAGCACCCCCGGCGGCCGCTGCAACAGCGGGGCGAGCGCCAGCATCTGCTGCTCCCCGCCGGACAACGACCCGGCGGCGACCGTGCGGCGCTCGCGCAGCCGGGGGAACCGGTCGTAGACGGTGTCGCGTTCGTCCGCCTCCCTCAGGTACAGCGCCAGATTCTCCTCGATGCTGAGCGAGGGGAAGATCCCCCGCCCCTCGGGGGCGAGCAGCACCCCGGCCCGGGACCGGCCCACGGCGCCGTCACGGGTGGCGTCCCGCCCGGCCACGTGTACGGTCCCGCCGACCACGGGCAGCGCCCCGGCCGCCACCCGGCAGGCGGTGCTCTTCCCGGCCCCGTTGGGCCCGAGCACGGCAAGGATCTCCCCGCGCCGCACGACGAGGTCGACCCCGTGCAGCACGAGCCCCCCGTCGTACCCGGCGGTGACACCACGCAACTCCAGCGCGGGCGGCTCCGCGAACGGCTCCGCCGGTCGCGCCGGGGTGAGCCCGGCTGCGCGCACTGGCCTAGATCCAGCCCCTCCGGCTTTTGAGGAGCGGGGGTCCGGGGG
>NZ_JBHXKA010000146.1:0-19159 GCF_042722885.1 Streptomyces sp. NPDC058401 | reverse complement strand
CCACTGACCGGGCACTAGACCGTCTCTTCCGGATCCTGCCGGGCCCGGCAGGATCCGGAAGAGACGACCTGGGGCGGTCCCCGGCGGGCTACTGTCCGGGGGCATGGCATCGACTTCGCACCTGAACTCCGTCCGGTCGTCCTACGACGCCGTGGCCGCCGACTACGCCGCGCTGCTGACCGGAGAGCTGGCGGGCAAACCGCTGGACCGGGCCATGCTCGCCGCCTTCGCCGAGTACGTGCGCGGGGACGGGCCCGGCGCCGGCCGGGCGGTCGCCGATCTGGGCTGCGGTCCGGGCCGGGTGACGGCGCACCTCGACGGCCTGGGGGTACGGGCCTTCGGAGTCGACCTGTCACCGGCGATGGTGGCGGTGGCCCGCCGGACGTATCCGGGGCTGCGGTTCGAGGTCGGCTCGATGGCGGCGCTGGACATCGCGGACGGGGTCCTCGGCGGGGTGCTGGCCTGGTACTCCACCGTGCACACGCCACCGTCCGGGCTCCCCGCACTGTTCGCCGAGTTCGCCCGGGTGCTGGCCCCGGGCGGCCACCTGCTGATCGCGTTCAAGGCCGGCGACCGGAAGCTCCGGCTGGAGCACGCGTACGGGCATCCGGTCGACCTCGACGTGTACTGGACCCCGCCCGAGATGATCAGCGAGCTGCTGGCCGGGGCGGGCCTGGTGGAGACCGCCCGCCTGGTCCGGGAACCGGACGCCTCGGAGAAGTCCCCGCAGGGCTTCCTGCTGGCCCGCCGGGCGGACTGAACCCGGGCGGAGCACGGCAAGGCGCACACCCGGACCACGCCCGGCCCCCCGCCCGAGCCGCCCCCGGCCCCCCGGGCATGGGCCGTTCGGGGGGCAACCCGGCCCCCGCGGGCCCGCCTTCGCGCCGAACGGGCAAGGCGGTGGCAGGAAGGAGGGATGACCCTCCACCGCCGCCAGGTCCTCGCGGGAGCCGCCACGGGCGTCCTCGCCTCGATCGGTGCGACGGCCCGTGCGGGGCCCCGTACGACGCCCCGCCGCGCGGACCCGGATTACGGGGCGCTGGCCCGTACCCTCGACGGCCGGGTGGTCACGGCGGCCGACCGGGACTACGACGAGGCCCGGCAGCTCTTCCAGCCCCGCTACGACACGGTCCGGCCGGGCGCGGTGGCCTATCCCGCGCACCCGGGGGACGTGGCCGCCTGTCTGGACTTCGCCCGGCGCTCGGCCGTCCCCGTGGTGCCGCGCGGCGGCGGCCACGGCTACGCGGGCTGGTCCACCCGCGAGGCCGGACTCGTCATCGACACCGGCGCCATGGCGGACGTGTCCGCGGAGTCCGGGACGGAGGTCCGGATCGGCGCGGGCGCCCGGCTCGGGGAGGTGAACGCGATCCTCGCCGCCCGGGGCCTGGCCGTCCCGACCGGGCTGTGCCCCTCCGTCGGCATCGCCGGTCTCACCCTCGGCGGCGGACTCGGGCTCTCCTCCCGCTCCTGGGGCGCCACCTCCGACCGGCTCACGGGAGCGACCCTGGTGACCCCCGACGGGACGGTCCGCGAGGTCGCCGCCGACCGCGAGCCCGACCTGTTCTGGGCCCTGCGCGGCGGCGGGGGCGGCAACTTCGGGGTGGTCACCGGGTTCCGCTTCCGCACCCACCCGGTCTCCGACTGCGCCTTCGCGGAGCTGCGCTGGTCCGCCGCCGACTCCCCCGCCGTGCTGCGCGGCTGGCAGCGCTGGCTGGAGGCGCTGCCCGATCCGTTCTGGAGCCAGGTGGAGTTCACCGTGGACGGCGGCCCGGTGGGCGCCCCGGCCCTGCGGGTGCTCTGCCTGGACGGCGGGCGCGCCGGGCTGGAACGGCAGCTGACCCGGCTGTCCGACCTGGTGGGCCGCCCGCCCCGGGACAGCTGGACCGTCGTGCGCGGCTACGGCGACACCCTGCGGGCGATGGCGGGCTGCCCGGACGGGAGCCCCGCCGCCTGCCGGCTGCCGGGCACCTTGCCCGGACACGACCCGCAGGGGCGGCTCGGCCGCGACTCCTACGCCGCCCGGTCCGACTTCTGGGCCCCGGACGGGCTCACCGGACCGGCCGCCTCGGCGGTACTGGCCGCCCTGCGGCGCTACGCCGGGAGCGTGCCGCCCGGCGGGTTCGGAGTGGTGCAGTTCGACGGGGTCTGCGGCGGGGCCCTCAACCGGATCCCGGCGCGGGCCACCGCCTTCGCGCACCGCTCGGCCGGGTTCCTCGCCCAGTACCTCGTCTACTGGCCCGGCCCGGCCCCGGCCGCCGACATCGGCCGGCACCAGGACTGGCTGGACGGGCTCTGGCAGGACCTGCGGCCCTGGGCTGGCGGAGCCGCGTACCAGAACTACGCCGATCCGAAACTGACCGGCTGGCGCGAGGCCTACTACGGGCCGAACCTGGCCCGCCTCGAAGAGGTCCGGCGCCGCTACGACCCGGACCGGCTGTTCCGCTTCCCCCAAGCCGTATAGCCCCCTCGCCCTCCCTGCCCATCCCCGAAGAAGGAGACGGACATGCGTCGTACGTTGACGGTGGCGGCTGCCACGGCCGCCCTGCTGCTGCCCGGCGGGCCGCTGCCCGAGGCCGAGGCCGGCACCGCCCCGGCCAAGTCCCCGGCCCCGGCCGCCGGCCGTTGGTCGGCCCGGGAGGCGGAGTCGTTCTGGACGCCCGACCGGATGGCGTCCGCGGTCCCGATCACCCGCGGCGGCGCCCCGGCGGCGGTGGACGGGACCGGCCGGGACTTCGACGGCATCCCGGTCGTCGGCCGGATGTTCGTCATGAAGGGCGGCGGCGCGTACTTCTGCACCGCGAGCGTGGTCGCCTCCCCCGGCCGCGATCTCGTGCTCAGCGCGGCGCACTGCCTGCTCGGGACGGACGCCCGCCAGGTGGCCTTCGTACCGCAGTACACGGCCCAGAACCCCCAGCCGTACGGGATGTTCCCGGTCCTGCGCGATGCGGCCGGCCGCTCCAAGGTGTGGATCGACCCGCGCTACCGGGAGCTGGGCGCCGACAAGGGCGCCGCCCTCGACGTGGCCTTCGCCCAGGTCGGTCCGGACGCCGACGGCTTCCCCGTGGAGGACGTGGTCGGCGGGAACCGGCTGGTCACCGGTGCCCCGTACGCGCACAAGCAGGTCTCGCTGATCGGCTATCCGGCCTCCGCCGCCCGGCCGCGGCTGTGCGTGAACCGGACGACGAAGTTCACCAGCACCGATCCGGGGATCCCCGGATCGTTCCTGCGGATCGACTGCACCGGCTATCCGGGCGGCACCAGCGGAGGCCCGTTCCTGACCGGCTTCGACGAGCGGACCGAGACCGGCGACGTGGTCGGGGTGATCGGCGGCTGGAAGACGGGCGGGGACACCCCCGACACCTCCTACAGCTCCTACTTCGGCGCCGACATCAAGAAGCTGTACGAGACGGCTCTTGCCGGGGCGCGGGTGGCGTGAGCACCCGCACCCAGCGGGTGCGGCGCGGGTTGCCCACCGTGCGCGGGGTCGCCGGCAGCCCTTCCGCGGTCAGCGCCTCGGCGGGTGCGAGGCCGAGCTGCCGGCGCAGGTCCGCGAGGGCGGTGTGCACGGGGCTGAGGATGACCTCGGCACGCGGATGGGCGTACGCGAGGGCGTGCGCGGCCGTCTCGATGGCCTCGGCGGCGTCCTCGGCCGCGCCCCGGCTCCACCCTCCGGGGGCGGTGCGGCCCCAGGGGGCGAGGGCGTCGTAGAGGTGGCAGGCGGCATCGGCCACGGCGTCGGCCTGTTCACCGACGCCGGGCGCCGCGATCGACGGGAGCTCCATACCCGCTCAACGAGCGGAGTCCGCCCGGGGAACGGAGACCGCCTCCGCGGTCACGGGGACGGTGCGGTCATGCGGAGGGTTCGGTCACGCGGAGAGTGCGGTCACGCGGACACCGCCTGCAGCCAGAGCGGCAGCAGCAGGAGGGAGACCAGGGAGCTCTTGATCACGACGGCGGCGGAGAGGTTCACGCCCACGTCGTAGCGCTGGGCGAAGATGAACAGGTTCTGGGGCGTCGGCATCGCGGCGATCAGCACGAGGTACGTGAGCCACTCGCCCCGGACCCCGAACAGCGCCCCGCACACCGCCCACGCCAGCAGCGGGAAGGCCAGGCACTTGAAGCCGATGAGCGCCAGCTCCTCGGCCGTGGTGCCCCGGACGTCGAGTCCCATGCCGCCGAGGTGCAGTCCGAGGGCGAACAGGGCCACCGGGGAGGCGCTGTCGCCGACGAAGGCGGCCCCGTCGAGGACCACCCCCGGCACGTGCATGGAGAGCAGGTTGAGCAGGATCCCGGCGTTGCAGGCGAGGACCAGCGGGGTCACGAGCGAGGCGCTGACGGCGCGGGACAGGCGCCGGGCGGGGCCGCCCGAACCGGGACCGGCACGGCCCAGCTCCATGATGGCGATGACGACGAGCGACAGGACGCACACCTGGAAGAGCAGCACCGGGAAGATCGGCGCCGCCGTCCCGAAGAAGGTGATGAAGACGGGGACGGCGAAGTAGGCGGTGTTGACCTGGACCCCGGCCATCACGCGCAGCGCCACGTCGCGCGGATCGCGCAGTCCGGCCGCCGCGGAGGCGGCCGCGACGATCGCGACCGCGAGGGCGGCGGCCGCCGCGTAGCCGCCGATGGCCCGCCAGTCGAAGAGGGCGGAGAGGTCCGCGACGTAGATGTTGCCGAACAGGTAGCACGGGACCGCGAAGAGGAAGGCGTAGTCGGCGAAGGCCTTGGAGGCCTCGGCGGGGACCACCTTGCGGCGTGCGAGGAGCACGCCGGCGCCGAAGGCCAGCGCCACCGGTATCAGTTTCTCGAGCGCGGCCGCCCCGCCCATGCGTACCCGCTCCCCGCCGTTCACCGGCCGTCCGTACCGGACGCATCGCCCCGGCCGTCCCGGTCGTGCCGGTCGTCCCTGTTCATCCCGGCCGTCCCGGTCGCCCCGGTCGTCCCTGTTCATCCCGGTCGTCCCGGTCGTCCCTGCCGGACGCGGTTCCTCGCCGTCCGGGCCCGGCGCAGTCTATGCCGGACGGGTGCCGCGGACCGGCTCGGGCTTGCCCCTGACGTGCGGGTCAGGGTTTAGCGTCTGCGCACCCACCCGCCCCGGCCCGGTGGCGGCCGTCCGCGCCGCCGCCGGCCGCGCCGCTTCGAGGAGCCCCCATGACCACGGCCGCCCTCCCCCGCACCGCACGCGAGATCCGGCTCACAGCCCGCCCCGAAGGGCTGCCCGAGCCGGCGCACTTCACCGTCGCCGAGGCGCCGCTGCCGGAGCCCGGGCCCGGACAGGTGCTCGTCCGCAACCGCCACTTCCTGGTGTTCCCCGGGCTGCTCACCCTGATCGGCGGCGCGGTCGAGGGGCTGCCGCTGCCCTCGCTGCGCCCCGGGGACGCGCTGTTCGGGCCGGCCGTCGGCGAGGTGGTGGCCGCCCCGGCCGGCGGCCCGCTGGGCCCGGGCGCGCTCGTCTCGCACCTGCACGGCTGGCGGGAGTACGCCCTGGTGGACGCCGCCGACTGCACACCCCTGGGCGACGCCCTGCCCGACCCGGTGGCGCACCTCGCCCAGGGCTCGGCCCCGTACGGCGCGCTGACCCGGCTCGCCGGGGTCCGGCCCGGGGACACCGTCCTGGTCACCGGCGCGGCCGGCGCGGTCGGGACCCTGGCCGGCCAGACGGCGCGACTGCTGGGCGCAGGCAGGGTGATCGGCACCACCGGCTCGGCGGAGAAGGCCGAACGCCTGGTGGCGGAGCTGGGCTACGACGCGGTCCTGCTACGGGGCTCCGGGCGGCCGATCGCGGAACAGCTCGCCGGGGCGGCGCCCGAGGGGATCGACGTGCTCGTGGACACGGTGGGCGGCGAGCAGCTGGCCGCGGCCGTCGGCGCCGCCCGGCACGGCGCCCGCTTCGCCCTGCTCGGCGCGCTCTCGGGCCAGCTGGCACCGGGGGCCGCCGGCGCCTGCGCCCCGGCGGAGATCGACTCGTTCCGCCTCGTCGTCAGGGGCGTCTCGGTGCGCGGGTACCTCGGTACGGAGCATCCGGGCGTGGAGCAGGAGTGGACCGGCCGCTTCGGGGCCTGGCTGCGGTCCGGCGAGATCCGCTTCCCCCATGTGCGGATCCCGGGCATCGATCGCGCCCCGCAGGCGTTGCGGGAGTTGACGGACGGACGGCACTTCGGCGCCGTGGTGGTGGAGTTGCCGCTATAGCCTGCGGCGCGGGGACACGAGGGGGGCCGCACGGGATGCGGATCGGTGACGCGGCGGCGGCAGCGGGGACCACTCCGAGGGCGCTGCGGTTCTACGAACAGCGCGGACTGCTCGCCCCCCAGGGCCGCAGCCCCTCCGGCCAGCGGGAGTACGGGCCCGGGGACGTGACCCGGATCCGGATCATCCGCGACCTGCTGGCCCACGGCTTCACCGTCGAGGACCTGCGCGGCGTGGCCGACCGCCTCCACCTCCTCGCGGCGGACCCCCCGCCCACCTGCGGCTCCGGCGGCGGCGTGGTCGAACACCGCCTCTCGGCCCTGGACGCGGAAATCGCCCGCCTGACCCGCCTGCGCAACGCCCTGGCCCACCGCACGGGCCTCGCCACCTCAACCGACACCGGCACCGGCACCGGCACGGACGGTCCGGGGACGGCGGCGAAGCCTGCTCCGGACGTGGGGTCGAAGCCGGACACGGAGCCGGAGCCGGACACAGGCACGGAGCCCGAGGCGGGAGCGGAGCCGGTTCCGGGCGGCCGCGGCGGGTCGGGGAAGGCCGGGCGGTCCTCGGTGGGCGCCGTTCGCGGCGCGGGCGGGACGCGGACGCATACGCTGGACCGATCATGAGCGAGCGATCCCGATCCCGATTCCGATCCCTCTTCCGAGCCCGGCCCGGATCCGGGTCCGAGTCCGGGACCCACCCCGGGTCCCGGCCCGCATCGCCGCATGCGTCCGCGCCCGGGTCCCGGCCCGGATCCTCGTCCCGGCCCGGATCCTCGTCCCGGTCCGGGCCGGGTGAAGCAGGTTCTTCGCCCACCTCCCCGCGTGGGCCCCGGGGGCCGGGGCGGTTCGCGGTGGCGTTGCGGACGCCCGCGCGGGCTGCCGAGCCGCTGCTGGCGCAGGCGCCCGAGGCGTGGCAGCGGGTGCTGCCGTACGCCGTGACCGCGGTGTGCGTGATGGCGCTGATGCCGGTGACGATCGCGGTGCTGACCAACGACTACAAGGCGGGCGGTGGCTGGGCCGGGGCGCTGGGCGTGGCCCAGACCCTGCCGCTGCTGCTCGCCGTGACCCGGCCGGTGCCCGCCTGGGGCATGGTGCTGGTCGCCGACGTCGTGGGGGCGGCCGTACTGACCCAGGCCGACCGGGTGGCCGGGCACGCCTGGCCCTGGACCCCGATGGTGATCATCGGCTACCTGGTGCTGATGGCCTGCCTGGGGCTGCGCGAGTCCATCCGGACCCTGGTCGGGGTGTGGCTGGCGACCGGGGTGGCCGGGGCGCTGCTGAGCGCCTTCCAGCCGGACGGGGTGACCAACACGGTCGCCCTGCTGTTCGTCCTGGCCGGGGTGGTGCTCGCGCTGACGGGGGCACTGCGCGGGCTCGGCGACGCCCGCCAGGAGATCGCGGAGCAGGAGAGCATCAGCGAGGCAGAACGGTCCCGGCGCACCTTGCTGGAGGAACGGGCCCGGATCGCGCGGGAGTTGCACGATGTGGTGGCCCACCACATGTCGGTCATCACGGTGCAGGCGGATTCGGCGCCGTACCGGCTGCCCGGCATGGCGGAGCCGGTGCGCGAGGAGTTCGCCGCCATCGCGTCGAGCGCGCGCGAATCGCTGGGCGAGATGCGGCGGCTGCTGACGGTGTTGCGCGGCGACGAGGCGAACGACGCCGACCGGACCCCGCAGCCGGGGCTCGGCCGGTTGCAGCAGCTGGTGGAGGCGACCGTACGGGCCGGGCAGCCGGTGGAGTTGGCGCTGGCCGCGGGCGCGGCCGGGGCGGCGCCGCCGGCCGTGGACCTGTCGGCGTACCGGATCGTCCAGGAGGCGCTGGCCAATGTGGTGCGGCACGCTCCGGGTGCTCCGACGCGGGTTTCGGTGACCTTCGACGAGGAGGAGCTCCTCGTGCTCGTGGTCAACGGCCGGGCGCGGGACGCGGTGGTGGCGGTGGAGACTTCGGGCACCGGGCACGGGCTGGTGGGGATGCGGGAGCGCGTACGGTTGACGGGCGGGACGCTGGACACCGGTCCGCTGCCCGGCGGCGGCTTCCGGGTCGCTGCCCGCATGCCCATCAACACCGCTCCCGAGGAACCAAGTTGACCATCCGCGTGATCATCGTCGACGACCAGGCCATGGTGCGGGCGGGTTTCGCCGCGCTGTTGTCGGCGCAGGCCGACATCGACGTGGTGGGCGAGGCGCCCGACGGACGCCAGGGGATCCAGGTCTCCCGCACCGTCCACCCCGACGTGGTGCTGATGGACGTCCGGATGCCGGAGATGGACGGGCTCAGCGCCGCCCGTGAGCTCCTCGATCCCCCGCCGGGGGTGGTGCACCGGCCGAAGGTGCTGATGCTGACCACCTTCGACATCGACGACTACGTGTACGAGGCCCTGCGCGCGGGGGCTTCCGGGTTCCTGCTGAAGGACGCCCCGCCGGCGGACCTGATCGCGGCGGTCCGGGTGGTCAACTCGGGCGAGGCGCTGCTGGCTCCATCGGTGACCCGGCGGCTGATCGCGGACTTCGTCGACCGGCGGCCCGCGCCGCGCCGCGATCCCGCGCTGCGGCTGAACGGGCTGACCCCGCGGGAGACCGAGGTGCTGGAGCTGATCGCGCGCGGGCTGTCGAACCAGGAGATCGCCGGTCATCTGGTGCTCGCCGAGCAGACGGTCAAGACGCACATCGGGCGGGTGCTGGGCAAGCTGGACCTGCGGGACCGGGCCCAGGCCGTGATCTTCGCCTACGAGGCGGGGCTTGTGCGGCCGGGCGACGGCGGCTGAGCCGCGCCCCGGCTGCCCGCCGGTCTCCTCCACCCCCTACCGGGGTATGACGTCCGACTTGGCTCCACGGTGCGACGCCCGGTCGGCCACCTCCTTCTTACCTTCCTCCTCGTCACGAGGAGAGGAGAAGGGGCATGCGCCGCTTCGCAAGGACACTGGCCACGGCCGCACTGGCGGCGACCGTCGTCGCCGGCACCGCGGGATGGGCCTCCGCGGACGCCCAGACGGCGGTCACCGGCCCGCCGCCGGGCACCGCCGCCTGGCGGGCCGACACCATGTCCGGGCGGCCGCTGCCGGACCCGGCGCGGGCGACGCCGGCCGAGGTCGCGCGGTTCTTCGCCGGGCTGGACGAGACCGGGGCCCGGGAGCTCGTACGGGCCCACCCGCTGGTGGTGGGCAATCTGGACGGGGCTCCGCTCCCGCTCAGGTACGAGGCCAACCGGCTGGCCGTGCTGGCGACCGGCGAGGCCCGCTTCGCCTCCCTGGCCGCGCCCGGCCGGCAGATCCTGGCCTTCGACCCGCGCGGCCGGGGCACCGTGGCCGAGGTGTTCGGGGACCTGGGGCGGGCCGCGCACGTGTCCGTGATCGTGCCCGGCTCGGACAACGACGCCACCACCTACGACCGCCCGCGGGCGCAGTACACCGGCCCGGCGGGCATGGCCCGCTCCCTGCGGTCCGCGACCGGGGATTCGGCCGCCGTCATCGCGTGGACCGGTTACACCACGCCCGTCGGGGTGGGGCTGGACACGGCCCAGGGGCGACTGGCGCAGGCGGGCGCGGTCCGCCTCGCCCGGTTCACCGAGGGACTGGACGCGGTCGGCGCACCGGACCCGGTGCTGTTCTGCCACAGCTACGGCTCGGTGGTCTGCGGGCTGGCGGCCCGGCACACGGACGCCACCGACATCGTCGCCTTCGGCTCCCCCGGCATGCGCGCCGACAGCGTCGCGGGCCTGGGCACCGCGGCCCGGGTGTGGGCGGCGCGCGGGCCCTCCGACTGGATCTCCGACGTGCCCAACGTGGAGTTCGCGGGGCTCGGCCACGGAGCCGACCCCACCTCGGCGGCCTTCGGCGCCCGCCGGATCGACGCCGCCGACGTGGCGGGCCACACCGGCTACTTCACCCCCGGCACCCGGTCCCTGAAGGCCTTCGCCGCGATCGCGACGGGGGCGGGCCGATGAGTACGGCGAGCCTCCTCACCACCGCACGCGAGGCCGCCGGCCGGATCGACGCGAAGACCCCCGCGCACCGGGACCGGGCCGTCGACGGGCTGCGGGCGCTGGCCCTGCTGGCCGTTCCGACCGGGCACTGGCTGCTCGGCGGATTCACCCTCGACTCCGAGGGGGCCCTGCACAACGCGAGCCCCCTCTCCGCCTTCGGCGGCCTGGCCCCGGCCAGTTGGGTGCTGCAGATGCTCGGCGTCTTCTTCCTGGTCGGCGGCTACGCCTCGGCGCTCTCCTTCCGGCGGCACACCGGCTCGGCCGGGGCCTGGCTGAAGGGCCGGATCGCCCGGCTGGGGCGGCCGGTGCTCGGGGTCACGGCGGTGTGGGCGCTGGCCGCGCCCGTGCTGTACGCGGCCGGGGTGCCCGAGGCCACCCTGCGGACCGGGGCGAAGCTGGTGATCCAGCCGCTGTGGTTCGTCGGGGTGTACGTGGTGGTCACCGCGCTGACCCCGTACTGCGTGCGCGCCGCGCACCGGTTCGGCGGGTGGGCGGCGGCCCCGCTGCTCGCCTCGGTCGCCGTGGTGGACTTCCTGCGCTACGGGCCGTTCGCGGACTCGGTGCCCGGGTGGGTGGCGCTGGTGAACATCCTGCCGGGCTGGCTGTTCGCGTACCAGCTCGGGGTGGACTGGGGCGAGGGCCGGATCGGGCGGCGCGGAGGGTGGCTGCTGCTCGCGGGCGGGGGCGCGCTGTTCGCGGCCCTGCTGATGGTCTTCCACTACCCGGCGTCGATGGTCGGCGTGCCGGGCGAGGCCCGGACCAACTCGCATCCGCCGTCACTGCTGGTCCTGGCCCTGGCCGCGGCCCAGTCGGGTGCGGCGATCCTGCTGCGGGACCGGCTGGCGCGGCTGCTGGCCCGGCCGCTGCTGTGGGCACCGGTGGTAGTGATCAACCTGTGCGCGATGACGATCCTGTGCTGGCACCAGACGGCGATGCTGGCGGCCGCGGTACCGGGGTCGTTCGCGGGCGGGCTGGCCGGGCTGACGACGGCGCCGGACAGTGTGGGGTGGATCGTGGCCCGGCTGGCGTGGATGCCGGTGTTCGCGGCGCTGCTGGTGGGCATCGCCCGGTACGCGCGCCGGTTCGAGCAGCCCTGGACCCGGGCCACGGCGGTACGCGGAACGGTGGCGGGCCTGCTGGCGGCCGGGTTCGCGGTGTTCGCGCTGGGTCTGGCGTAGCGCGGCCGGCGGCGGCCGGAGCACCCGTACGAAACGAGAGCGCCGCTCCCCGAGGGGAGCGGCGCTCTCGTGCGTTCTCGGTGAGCCCCGACCGCCTAGGCGATGGAGGCGGCGACGATCGCGGCGACCGCGAGGTTGCAGGAGGCCGTCACCCACACCGCGGGGTGCGGCTCGGGGTCGACCACGATGGCGCCGAGCTTGCCCGGGGTCACCAGGTCCAGCAGCAGGAAGGCGACGGCCATCAGGATCAGGCCGAGGACGCCGAATACCGCCGTGGAGAGCAGGCCCTTGCCGAAGTCGTCGTACGTGGTCCAGATCGAGGTGAAGACGATGCCGCCGATGCCGAGCAGCGCCGAGGAGAGCATCACAGAGGCGTTGCGGTTGCGCTCTTCCCAGATCTGCTTCGGCAGCTTGCCGGGGGTCAGCACGTCCACCAGGACGATGCCGAGGATGAGCAGCACCAGACCGACGCCGCCGAATGCGGTGGTGCGGCCAAGTCCATTGATGATGTCGCTCATTGGGAAGCCGTCTCCGGGGTGGGGTAGGAAGTACGTCGCGTGCCTGTCGGCGCGGTGGCCGAATCTATCGCACCGCATGGCACCCGACCATGGGGAGGTCAGGAAATGGCAAAGCTCAGGGCCGCGCGGGCCGGGGAGGCCGCGGAGCTGACGGAGCTGGTCATGCGGTCCAAGGCGCACTGGGGGTACGGGGCGGAGTTCCTCGCCGCGTGCGCGCCGGAGTTGCGGATCGGGGCCGGGGACGAGGTGCGGCGGCGGATCGTGGTCGCCGAGGGTGCGGCCGTGGCCGCCGGGGCCCGGTCCGGCGACGGCCCGGCCGTCGTGCTCGGGCTCGCCTCCCTGGACGGGGAGCCGCCGTTCGGGCGGCTGGGACTGCTCTTCGTCGAACCGGCCGCCATCGGCGTGGGCGTGGGGCGCCTGCTGTACCGGGACGTGCTGCGGCGCGCCGCCGGGCTCGGCTTCCGCCGGCTGCTGATCGACGCCGATCCGCACGCCGCCGGCTTCTACCGGGCGATGGGCGCGGTGACATCGGCGCCTGTCCCGGGGCCGGACCGGGGGCTCGATCCGGGGCAGCCCCGGGAAACCGTTCCGGGCGCCGTCGGCGGGCTGGTCCGGTTCGAGGTGGCGCCCGCGCCCCTGGCCGGCTGGGCACGGGCCTGGACGGGCGGCCGGCCGGCCGGCCGTGCACGTGGGCAATGTCGCCGAGTACAACGCACAGTTCGCGGACCCCTCCCTGGACCGGGAGCAGCGGGCCGCCCACCACTACGCCTGTCTGGCCGCCTTCTACAGTCCGCGGCCGGCCGCCCTGGTGCTGCCGCGCCCGGTGCCGCCGGGGTGGATCTCCCTGCTCGGGCGCCAACTGGACTGGCCGGCCGGGGTGGAGGTGTACGACGGGCTCGCGGAGCGGGACCCGGGCCTGTCGGAGGCCGTACGGGCCCGGCCGGCGCTGGCCGCACGGCTGACGGGGACCGAAGCCGAGGCCGAGGCCGGGACCGGGGCGCTCCTCGTACCGTGGGGCCCGACGGCCCCCTTCGCACGGCTGGCTCGGCGCCCGTGGCGCCCGGACGAGCTGCGGTACGAGTCGAAGTCGGCGGCGCACGGACTGTTCGGCCGGATCCTCGCGGAGGGCGGGCACCCCGCGATCACGCTGCCCGCGCAGTGGCGGGCGGACACCCGGTGGGCGGCGGTCCGGCTGCTGGCGTCCCGGACCAGAGCGGGGAAAAGCACCGTTCTCAAATCGGAGCACGGCGTCGGCGGCTCGGGCACCACGGTACTGACCCCCGAGCGGGTCCGTGCGGCGGGCGGGGCCCGGGCGGTGGTCCGGGCGCTGCCGCGCGGGCCGCTGCTGGTGGAGGAGTACGTACGCGGTCCGGCGGATCCGGCCGCACCGCGCGACCTCACGTACGACGGGTTCGTGGACGCGGGCGGCCGGGTCCACGAGGTCGGCGGGGCGGTGATGGACGTGGCCGACGGCGGGTACCGCGGTGCGACGGTGGGGCCGGGCGTGCTCCCCGGTTGGGCTGCGGAACCACTACTGGCCTTCGGCCGGGCGGTGGGCCGGGAGCTGTCGGCGGCGGGTTACCGGGGCTGGTTCGACGTGGACTTCGTGGCCGACGGCGCGGGCCGGCTCGCCCCGACGGAGACGAACCTGCGCCTGACCGGGCCGTCCGTCGCCTTCATGGTGGCGGCCCGGCTCGACGAACTGCGGGGCGCGGGGCACTTCGTACGGATCGCCGACCGGGTCGAGCTGGGGGCCCGGCTGCCGGAGGCGGCCTTCGACGAGCTGTGCGAGCGGCTGTGCCGCCGGTGCGCGGCGATGGGCGCGGTGTTCCTGCCGGCCATCCCCACCGGGGCCTTCGAACCGGCGCCCTGGATGGGCGCCCTGGTGGCCGCGACCGGCAGGGAGCTGCTGGACGCGGCCGAGCGGCTGGTGCGGGCGGAGGCCCTGTCCGTCGGGGCGATGTTCGGCGAGGCGGCCGGGGGCCGGACGGCCACGGCCCGGATGGCCGGGGCTCAGCCGGCCGGGCCTCAGCCCGCCGGATCGGTGGCCCTGGCCCCGTCCCGGTCCGGACCTTGCGCCGGAACCGCGGCCGCTACCGCCCCCGACCCCGCTGCCGAAGTCGCATCCGCATCCGGCTCCGGCTCCTCGTCGAAGGCGCTGAGCGGTGGGAGGTAGGCGTAGACCGCCACGATCCCGGCGCAGATCATCAGCGGAATGTTGAAGGCGTAGACGAGCGCGGCCTGTTGGGGCCAGTCCTGCTTGGCCGCGAGCCGGTAGAAGTTGTCCTGGGGCCACCAGGCGGCCAGCAGGTAGACGATCGCCAGATGGGCGGCCGCGGTGATGCGGGGGCCGCGGCGCCCGTGGCGGCGCATCCGGGACCGGCCGGCGAACAGGAACCACACACCGGCCGCGAACGCCCAGCACTCGCACATGTAGAGGAGGAAGAACATCGTCGCGTACGGGTTCGGGATCCCGGTGAGGTCCGTGGAACCGGGCCAGAAGATCAAGGTCAGGATCATGACGAAGCCCGCCACCAGGGTCAGCCCGACCAGGATGAAGAAGATGACGCCGGCCCATCCGCCGATGTCGGACCCCGAGTCCTCCCTCCGGTACCTGCCGCCGTACTTGCTGCCGCCTCGGACGCCGCCGCCACCGCTGCGCTCGCCCCCGCCCCGCCCCGGCGGCATCGGGAGCGCGGCCCGCTGCTCGCGGCCGGACCGGTCCCGCGGGATCCGGGGCAGCCGGTACACGGCGCTCGGCATCACCGCTCCGGGGAGCCGGCCCGCCAGGTGGCGCCGGAGCTGCCCGCTGTCGGGGAGGTCGGAGCCCGGGGGCCAGGCGTCGTCCTCCGCCGGCGGGGCGAGGAAGGCGACGAGCAGCGGCCGCGCGTTCACCCCCTTGCCGGCGCCCTCCACCTCGGCCAGGAGCGCTGCTCCGACCGCCTCGTGGCTGCGGATCGCGGACTCGACGGGATGCGGGTCGAGGGCCTTGCCGTCCGCGGTGAGCCGGTCGCGGATCCGGCCGCGGAACTCCATCAGCCCGTCGGGGCGCAGCACTCCGAGGTCCCCCGTCGGGATGGCTTCGTCGCCGCCGGGCACGGTGAGGTGGATCTCCCCGTCCTGTACGTCCAGTCGGCAGCCCGGGAAGGCGGTTCCGATCAGCGAGAGCTCCTCGGACCGGTCCAAAGGGGCTGCGAGCTGCGGGAGTTCGAACCGGGCGCCGGTGCCCGCCGCTTCGGTGGGTCCGTAGACGTTGAGCAGCCGGGCGCCGGGGCGCAGCCGGGCGAGCAGGGCGGCCTGTTCGTCGAGGTAGAGGCGGTCGCCGGCGACCGTGACCATGCGCAGCGACCGCAGCCCTTCGTCGGGGCGGTGCAGGGTCCGCGCCAGGGATGCCTCCCCGTCGCGCACGAGGAGCTGGGTGGCGGTGCCCGGGTCGGCGTGCAGGACGGTGACCCGCTCGGCGTCGACGGCGCGGCGCAGCGTTTCCGGTGTCCAGCGCGGGCCTTCGGGCAGGACGAGTGCGCCGCCTTCGCACAGGGCCCGCGTCCATCCGGCGGCGAAGCCGGTGAGGTCCGGGGCTGCGGTGATCAGGTGCCGGTCCTCGGGTACCGGCCCCGCGACCCGGGCCCACCCTTCGTGGGCGGCGAGCAGGCGTTCGTGGGAGAGCGGGACGGCCCGCCGGTCCGCACCTCCGGTGAACAGCACGGCGGCCGTGTCCCCTCGCGGTGCCCGGTCCGGCGGGTCGGTGGGCAGCCCGGCCGTGGCGACCGCGTACTGCCCGCCGGTGCGGATCACCCGCAGGCCGCCGCCGTCGTCGAGGCGGGCCTGGTCCGGGACGTCGGCGAGGAGGGCGAAGGGGCGGGCGGCGGCGAGCTGGCGCTGTCCGGTGCGCGGGTTGTCCACGTCGATGACGGTGTAGGCGGCGCCGGCCTTGAGGATGCCGAGGAGGAGGACGAGGAGCTCGGCCCGCGGGCCGGAGCACACGGCGACGACGGCCCGCTCGGGCAGTCCGCGGTCGAGCAGGTGGCGGGCGGACTGGTTGGCGCGGGCGTCGAGCTGTCCGTAGGTGAGGCTGTCGGTGCCCTCGGCCACCGCCTGGGCTCCCGGGGTGTCGCGGGCCCAGCGTTCGAAGCGGGAGAGCACGGTGTCGTCGGGGCGCCGGCCGGAGTGCGTGAAGGGCTCTGATCCCTGCGTCATGGGCCGATTCTGGCACCGGGCACCGACAGGCACGAGGGCTGGGAAATTCCCTCGTACGAGCGAGGGTTGATCCACTATCGTCCTGCGCTGGTGCCGACTGGCACCGGTGGACATGTTTTTCGCACGGTGGGAGGCTTCATGGCCAAGGAAATCCAGGTGGCGTACGACTGCGCCGATCCGGGCGCGCAGGCCGCGTTCTGGGCGCAGGCGCTGGGGTACCGACTCCAGCTGCCGCAGGACGGTGCCGCCGACTGGGCGGCCGTCTCGGATCCGGACGGCAAGGGGCCGCGGCTCTACTTCCAGAGGGTCCCGGAGGCCAGGACGGAGGCGAAGAACCGCCTGCACCTGGACGTACGTTCGGCGCCGGGCCTGAAGGGGGACGAGCGGATGGCCGTGCTGGAGGTGGAGGCCGCCAGGCTGGAGGAGCTGGGCGCGAAGCGGCTGTACCGCCTGGAATCCGACGAGGTCAACGAAGGGATCATCGTGATGGCCGATCCCGAGGAGAACATCTTCTGCCTCGACTGACGTCTCGGCCGGCCTCTCCATTGACCTGCTCGCTGGCCAGCTCACTGACCTGCTCGCTGACCTGCCCGTTGACCTGCCCGTTGGCCAGCTCGCTGACCTGCCCGTTGGCCGGTCGAACCGGTTTCCGTACGCCCAAGAGCCCTCCGCTCCTTGACCTCAAGTTTGGTTGAGGTCCTACCGTTCGGCTCATGGATATGGAAGTCACCGCCTGGACCTCGCTCCACAGCGCGATCAACGCCCAGCAGGACCGGCGGCCGCTCTCGCGGGCCGGCCTGCGCCGCATCGCCGCCTTCGCCCGCCCGCACCGGCGCGGGCTGACCTTCTTCCTGCTGCTCAGTGTGGTGACCGCGCTGCTCGCGGTGGCCACCCCGGTGCTCGCGAGCCGGGTGGTCACCGCGATCGTCGAGGGCCGCGAAGGCGGTACGGTCACCCGCCTCGCCCTGCTGATCGCGCTGATCGCGGTCGCGGAGGCGGGGCTGGGGCTGGTCCTGCGCCGGCTCTCGTCCACCCTCGGCGAGGGGCTGATCCTGGATCTGCGGACGGCGGTCTTCGACCACGTGCAGCGGATGCCGGTGGCGTTCTTCACCCGGACCCGTACCGGGGCGCTGGTCAGCCGGCTCAACAACGACGTGATCGGCGCGCAGCGGGCGTTCAGCAACACCCTGTCGGGGGTGGTGTCCAACACCGTGACGCTGCTGCTGACCCTGACCGTGATGCTGGGCATCTCCTGGCAGATCACCCTGCTGGCCCTCGTGCTCCTGCCGGTGTTCGTGCTGCCCGCCCGCCGGATGGGGGTGCGGATGGCCGCCTTGCAGCGGGAGGCCTCGTCGCTGAACGCCTCGATGGGCACGCAGATGACCGAGCGCTTCTCCGCGCCCGGGGCCACGCTCGTCAAACTGTTCGGGCGCCCCGACGAGGAATCGGCGGAGTTCGCGGCGCGTGCGGCCCGGGTGCGTGACATCGGGATCCGCACGGCGATGGCCCAGTCGGCCTTCATCACCGCCCTCACCCTGGTCTCCGCGCTGGCCCTGGCGCTCGTGTACGGGCTCGGCGGGCACTACGCGCTCGCCGGCACCCTGGACGCGGGCTCGGTCGTCGCCCTCGCCCTGCTCCTGACCCGGCTGTACGCGCCGCTGACGGCGCTCGCCGGGGCCCGGGTGGAGGTGATGAGCGCGATGGTCAGCTTCGAGCGGGTCTTCGAGATCCTCGACCTGAAGCCGCTGATCTCCCAGAAGCCGGATGCCCGCCGGGTGCCCGAGGGGCCGGTGGCGGTCGAGTTCGACAAGGTGTCCTTCGGCTACCCCTCCCCCGACAAGGTGTCCCTGGCGTCCCTGGAGGAGGTTGCGACCCTCGACGCGCGGGGTGGCACCGAGGTGCTGCACGAGGTGTCCTTCCGCGCCGAGCCCGGGCAGATGATCGCCCTGGTCGGCTCCTCGGGCGCCGGCAAGTCGACCATCGCGCAGCTGCTGCCCCGGCTGTACGACACCGACGCGGGAGCGGTCCGCCTCGGCGGGGTCGACGTACGGGACCTCACCGCGGACTCGATCCGCGAGACGCTGGGCATGGTCACGCAGGACGGGCACCTCTTCCACGAGTCGGTACGGGCCAACCTGCTGCTGGCCCGCCCGGAGGCGGGCGAGGACGAGATCTGGGAGGCCCTGCGCCGGTCCCGTCTCGACGGGCTCGTGGCCTCGCTCCCGGACGGGCTGGACACGGTCGTCGGCGAGCGCGGCTACCGGCTCTCGGGCGGGGAGCGCCAGCGGCTGACCATCGCCCGGCTGCTGCTGGCCGGGCAGCGGGTGGTGATCCTGGACGAGGCCACCGCCCACCTGGACTCCACCTCGGAGGCGGCCGTCCAGGAGGCCCTGGCCGAGGCCCTGTCGGGCCGGACCGCCGTGGTGATCGCACACCGGTTGTCGACGGTGCAGGCGGCCGACCTGATCCTGGTGGTGGAGGACGGCCGGATCGTGGAACGCGGCACCCACGCCGAGCTGCTGGCGGTGGGCGGACGGTACGAGGAGCTGTACCGCACCCAGTTCGCGGCGGGCGGCCCGGACGGGGACACGCCGGCGGCGCAGGCCGTGCCGGGCGGCGCGGCGGCCGTCTCCGGCGGATGATGGCGGGCGGGGCGGCCGATGCCGGTCCCCCCGCACCCACTGGGACACGGAGTCAGGAGCAGCCGATGGACATCAAACTGGAACTGGTCGCCGTACCGGTCACCGACATCGACCGGGCCAAGGCCTTCTACGAGCGCATCGGCTTCCACGCCGACCACGACATCACGGTCAGCGAGGAGATCCGCTTCGTCCAGCTGACCCCGCCGGGCTCGGCCTGTTCGATCGCCATCGGCAAGGGCCTGACCCGGATGACGCCCGGTTCCCTGGACAACATGCAGGTCGTGGTCGCGGACATCGAGGAGGCCTTCGCCGATCTCAAGGGCCGGGGCATCGAGGTGACGGAGATCGAGGACATGCCCTGGGGCTCCTTCGTCTACTTCTCGGACCCCGACGGCAACGGCTGGGCCGTCCAGCAGACGACCCCGCGCACGGCCGCCGCTCCCCGGTAG
>NZ_JBHXKA010000145.1:0-19203 GCF_042722885.1 Streptomyces sp. NPDC058401 | reverse complement strand
GTGCCGCAGTTCCCGGATGATCCGGGGGAACTGCGGCACGGCGTCGTCGTGTTGTCGGTGCGGGTCGCCCTGCCGGGTGGCCGGGCGGTCCTCGGGCCGCTGGGGCCTTCGGCGGCTAGCGGCTCAGACCGCGTCGCCGCTGGTCTCGGCCGCGGCCGTGGCGGCCGTCTCCGCAGTCTTGGCCGCGGACTGGCTGCCGGGGCCGTCGTAGTCCTCGCCGTAGGCGCCCTTGGAGGGGCGGCGGCGGCGCATGGGCGGCTCGACGCCGTCCGCGAGCCGGCGGGCGGTGACGAGGAAGCCGGTGTGGCCGATCATGCGGTGGTCCGGGCGGACGGCCAGGCCCTCGACGTGCCAGTTGCGGATCATCGATTCCCAGGGCTGCGGTTCGGCGTAGCAGCCGAACTCGCGGATGGATTCGACGGTCCGGGAGAGCTGGGTGGTGGTGGCCACGTAGCAGCAGAGGATGCCGCCGGGGACCAGCGCCTTGGAGACGGCCTCCAGGCACTCCCAGGGGGCGAGCATGTCGAGGATCACGCGGTCGACGTCCGTGTCGGACAGGTTGTCCTGGAGGTCGCCCACGGTCAGCTGCCACGCGGGGTGCGGGCCGCCGAAGTAGCGCTCGACGTTGGCCGTGGCGATCTCGGCGAAGTCGGGGCGGCGCTCGTAGCTGTGGAGCATGCCCTGGTCGCCGATGGCGCGCAGCAGGAAGCTGCTCAGGGAGCCGGAGCCGACGCCTGCCTCGACGACGCGGGCGCCGGGGAAGATGTCGGCGAAGGCCAGGATCTGGCCTGCGTCCTTGGGGTAGACCACGGCGGCACCGCGGGGCATGGACAGGACATAGTCGGGGAGCAGGGGACGCAGCGCGAGGTAGGCGACGTTGCCCGTGGTGCGGACAACGCTTCCCTCGGGGGAGCCGATCAGCTCGTCGTGCGGGAAGGAACCCTTGTGGGTGTGGAAATTCTTCCCGGCTTCGAGCGTGAACGTGTAGTGGCGGCCCTTGGGGTCGGTGAGCTGTACCTGGTCCCCGACCTCGAAGGGCCCGCGTCGGCGGGCGGCACCGGTCGGTTCGGACATGTGACCAGTGTATTGGCTTCAGGACTGGGGCCGCGCCATGGCCTTCACGAAGGCCTTTTCCACGTCGAGGGTGGACAGGACGCCGTAGATGGCGCCGTCGTTCTGGAGGACGAGGTATTCGGTGGCGGGGGTGGTGCGGAGGTGGTCGAGGAGTTCTTCGCCGGTGAGGTCCGCTGAAACCTTCATGCCGTCGGTGAGGTCCTGGGCGAGGGTGCCTGCGGCGACCCAGGGGCGGCGGTGTTCGGGGACGGAGGCGATGGCGCTCTCGCGGACGATGCCGGTGGGGTCTCCGAGTCCGTCGACGATGACGAGGGCGCGGGCGCCGGCTTCGTTGGCGCGGCGGAGGGCTTCGGAGAGGGGGGTGGCGTTCTCGACGGGGATGGCGCGGCGGGTGAGTTTGCGGGCGTGGAGTTCCGGGAGGTGTTCGCGCAGGCGGGCGACGCGGAGGCTGTTGCCGGCTCCGGTCCAGATGATGCCGGCGAGGATCGCGGCGAGGAGGGCGTCCATGACGGTGTCCATGCCGCCGATGTCGTCGGTGGGGTTGCCGAGGGTCCCGGTGGAGTTCAGGAGGGGCAGGCCGAGGAGGACGGCGACGGCGAGGGCGCGGCCGGCCCAGGCGGCGGCGATGGTGCCGGTCATGGGTTTGCCGGTGATGCCCCAGATGACGGCGCGGAGCATGCGGCCGCCGTCGAGGGGGAGGCCGGGGAGGAGGTTGAAGGCGGCGACGAGGAGGTTGGAGATCATGAGGCCGGCGAGGAGGACGCCGGGGACGCTGGCGGGTTCGACGGTTTTCATGCCGAGGTAGAAGGCGCCGGCGAGGAGGAGGGAGAGGAGGGGGCCGACGAAGGCGAGGACGAATTCGCGGCCGGGGGTTTCGGATTCCTTCTCGATTTCGGAGACGCCGCCGAAGAACTGGAGCTGGATGCGGCGTACGGGGAGTTTGAAGCGGAGGGCGGCGATGGTGTGGGCGAGTTCGTGGACGAGGACCGAGGCGTAGAAGGCGACGGCGAAGAAGAGGGCCACGAGGTAGCGCAGGGTGCCGAGGTCGGGGAGGATCCGGTCGAGCTGGTCGCCGAAGACCCAGGTGATGAGGGCGGCGACGAGGAACCAGCTGGGCGAGACGTAGACGGGTACGCCGAAGGGGCGGCCCATGAGGAGTCCGCCGCCCGGTCCTGAGCGGCGGCCCGCGCGCTCGCCGGTTTCGTCGGTGTCTGCCACGGTTGTCCTTCGTTCGCTGCTGTCCGGTGCGGTGGTGCGCCGGTGTTTCCGGTGTCTTTTTCCCGTGGTGCCGGGGTGCACTGTTGCGCGGTGTGATGCTCCGATCATGCAGTGCGAGGGGGGTCGGCGTCGATGGTATGCGCGTGCTGTCGGTGGCGGGTCGTAGGGTTTTGTCCATGACGACGAGCCCCGGCAGCGGTCCGGACGATGCAGTGACCAGTTCCGTGCCCGCTTCGGTGCCCGCTTCGGTGCCCGCTTCGGTGCCCGGTTCGGTGCCCGTGCCCGTGCCCGCACAGGTGCGGGCGGTGGCGGTGGCGCCTTCTTCGCTGTCGCCTTCGCGGGCGAGTGATTTCATGCGGTGTCCGCTGCTGTACCGGTTCCGGGTGATCGACAAGCTGCCGGAGAAGCCGAGTGCGGCGGCGACGCGGGGGACGTTGGTGCACGCGGTGCTGGAGCGGCTCTTCGATCATCCGGCGCCGGAGCGGACGGCTCCGCGGGCGAAGGCGTTGATTCCGGGGCAGTGGGACCGGCTGGTGGAGTCGAAGCCGGAGTTGCTGGAGCTGTTCCCGGAGGGTGATGAGGGGGCGGGGCTGTCGCGCTGGCTGACGGAGGCCGAGGCGCTGGTGGACCGGTGGTTCACGTTGGAGGACCCGACGCGGCTGGAGCCGGTGGAGCGGGAGTTCTTCGTGGAGACGGAGCTGGAGTCGGGGCTGCGGCTGCGCGGGATCATCGACCGGGTGGACGTGGCGCCGACGGGTGAGGTGCGGATCGTCGATTACAAGACGGGGAAGGCGCCGCGGCCGGAGTACGCCGAGGGTGCGCTGTTCCAGATGAAGTTCTACGCGCTGGTGGTGTGGCGGCTGAAGCGGGTGGTGCCGCGGCGGCTGCAGCTGGTGTACCTGGGCAGTGGGGACGTGGTGACGTACGACCCGGTGATCGAGGATCTGGAGCGGATGGAGCGCAAGCTGCTGGCGCTGTGGGACGCGATCCGGGAGGCGACGGAGACGGGTGACTGGCGGCCGCGGCAGTCGAAGCTGTGCGGCTGGTGTGATCATCAGGCGGTGTGTCCGGAGTTCGGTGGTACTCCCCCGGTCTATCCGCTGGCGCTGCCGTCGGCCGGGCGGGGCGAATCCTGATCTTGGCGGCAGGGCAGAATGGGCGGGGTTCCCCGTTGCTGTCCGTATGGGCCCGGTGAACTGCCGAACCCGCTGAGCCCGATGAAGACGAGGTGGACCCCGTGGCGATCCGCGTACTGCTGGTCGACGATCAGCCGCTGCTGCGTACCGGTTTCCGGATGATCCTGGAGGCCGAGCAGGATGTGGCGGTGGTCGGTGAGGCCGGGGACGGTCTGCAGGCGTTGGACCAGGTGCGGGCGTTGCAGCCCGACGTGGTGCTGATGGACATCCGGATGCCGCGGATGGACGGGGTGGAGGCGACGCGGCAGATCACGGGTCCGGGGCGGGACGGTCCGGCGAAGGTGCTGGTGCTGACGACGTTCGATCTGGACGAGTACGTGGTGGAGGCGCTCAGGGCGGGGGCCAGTGGGTTCTTGCTGAAGGATGCGCCGGCGGCGGAGCTGGTGCAGGCGATCCGGGTGGTGGCGGGTGGCGAGGCGATGCTGGCGCCGAGCATCACGCGGCGGTTGCTGGACAAGTACGCGGGGCATCTGCCGTCGGGTGAGGACAGTGTTCCGGACATGATCGCTTCGCTGACGGAGCGCGAGGTCGAGGTGTTGAAGCTGGTGGCCCGGGGTCTGTCGAATGCGGAGATCGCGGCGGATCTGTTCGTGAGTGAGACGACGGTGAAGACGCATGTGGGTCATGTGCTGACGAAGCTGGGTCTGCGTGACCGGGTGCAGGCGGCGGTGTACGCGTATGAGAGCGGTCTGGTGCGTCCGGGGGCCGGTCAGTAGGTTCCCGGGGCGTCGGTGTGGTGCCGGCTACGGGTACGGGCCCGCTTCCGCTGGGTGCGGAGGCGGGCCCGTCGCCGTTGCCGTGGCGGGGTGGTTCAGCCCTTGCTGATCTCCCAGAAGCGGAAGACGGTGGAGGCGTCGAGGGACCACTGCAGGCCGGTCACGTTCTGGCGGGTGACGGCGTACTGCTTGCTCTGCCAGAGCGGGAGCAGGGGGATCTCGTCGGCGACGATGTCCTGGAGGCGGGCGTAGTCGCCGCTGGCGGTGGAGCGGTCGGACTTGGCGGAGGTCGACGGGATGATCGTCCCGGTGATCTCCTTGTTGTCGTAGTTGTTGTGCAGGACGTTGTCGGGGCCGAAGAAGGGCTGCGTGAAGTTGTCGGCGTCGGGGTAGTCGGGGACCCAGCCCTTGACGTAGACGCCGTACTTGCCTTCCTGGATGTCCTTCTCGTACTGCTCGAACTCGACGGATTTGACGTCGGCTTCGAAGAGGCCGCTGTCGTTGAGCTGCTTGGCGATGAGCTGGAATTCCTGGTCGGTGGAGGGGCCGTAGCGGGAGGGCGTCGAGTACAGGGTGATCTTCACCTTGTCCTTGATGCCGGCTGCGCGGAGGGCGGCCTTGGCCTTCTCGGGCTGGGGGGTGCCGCCGTAGCGGTCGAAGAAGGCGGTGGTGTGGGAGGCGATGCCGGCCGGGACGATGGAGTAGAGCGGGGTGGCGGTGCTGTCGTAGACCTCGCGAACGAGGGCTTCGCGGTCGACGAGGTAGGCGATGGCCTTGCGGACGGGGAGCTTTCCGGCGACGGGGTCGGCCGTGTTGAAGACGAGGTGTTCGACTTCGGCTCCGGCGCCCTGGACGACCTCGACCTTCTGGTCGCCGGTCTGGGTGGCGAGGCCGGCGATGTCCTTGGCGGCGAGGCCGCGGAAGGCGAAGTCGACGTCTCCGCTTTCGAGGACCTTCTTGAGGGCGGCCTGGTCCTCGTTGAAGAACTTCATGGTGACGCCGCTGTTCTTCGGCTTGGCCTTGCCGCTGTAGCTGTCGTTGACGGAGAAGGCGGCGCTCTTGTCGTTGATGGAGTCCAGTGTGTAGACGCCGGAGCCGAAGGCCTTGCCGTCGGTGCGGAGTTTGTCCGCGGGGTACTGGGTGTGGTCGACGATGGAGCCGGCGCCGGATGCGATCTTGCTGGGGAAGGTCGCGTCGGGGGCCTTGAGGTGGAAGACGACGGTCTTGTCGTCGGGGGTGTCGATGCTGGCGATCGAGGCGAGCATGACGGCGGGGCCGTTCTCGTCGTTGATCTTGAGGGTGCGCTCGAAGGAGTACTTGACGTCCTTGGCGGTGAGGCTGTTGCCGTTGCTGAACTTCAGGCCGCCGCGCAGGGTGCACACGTAGGTCTTGCTCTCGCCGCCCTCGAAGCCGCAGGACTGTGCGGCGTCGGGTTCGGGGTTGGTGCCGCCCTTGGGGAAGCTGAGCAGGGACTGGAAGACGTTGTTGAAGAGCAGCCAGGAGCCGGGGTCGTAGCCCGAGGCGGGGTCGGTGGCCTTCACCTTGTCGGATATGCCCATGACGACGCCCTTGCCGCTGCCGGCGCTGGAGCCGTCGGTCGCACCGCAACCGCTCAGCAGCGCGGCGGCGGTGGCCGCTCCGAGGGGGGCTGCCAACCACTGGTTCCGTGTCTTCACGCGAACATCCTTCTCAGTCTTACTGGCTCGTCTGGTTCTGGTGCGGGGAGGTGGCACCGGGGCCTGGCGGGGGGTGTCAGCCGCTGACGCCGCGGCCGAGTTCCCACAGCTGGAGGTCGGAGATGGCGTTGACCGACCACTCCACTCCGGTGATCCCGTCGCGTGCGGCGACGTACTGCTTGCCCTGCCACAGGGGCAGGACGGGTACGTCCTCGGCGACGATGTCCTGCATCTCCGCGATCGCGGGTCCGGCGACGCCGCGGTCGACGGCGCGGCGCGATTCGGGGATGAGCTTGGTGCGCACCGTGGTGTTGGCGTACGGGGTGCCGAGGAAGTTGTCCTGCTCCAGGAAGGGTGCGAGGAAGTTGTCGGCGTCGGCGTAGTCGGGGAACCAGCCGAGCCCGTAGGCGGCGTAGTCGCCCTTCTTCTGGGCGGGCCTGAAGGCGGCCCAGTCGGCGCCCTGGACGGTGATGTCGAAGAGCTGGGTGGAGTTCAGCTGGGTCTTGAGGGCTTCGAACTCGGCCGCGGTGCCGTCGCCGTAGTGGTCGTTGGTGTAGTTGAGGGTGAGCTTGACCGGGGTTTTGATCCCGGCGGCCTTCAGCAGGTCGGCGGCTTTGGCGGTGTTGGCTTCGCCGTACTTGTTGAAGAAGGAGTTGACGTGGCCGGTCACGGTGGTGGGGACCAGTGAGTACAGGGGCTGCGCGGACTTGCCGTAGACCTTGGTGATGAGGGCGTTGCGGTCGACGGCTGCGGCGAGGGCCTGGCGTACGGCCTTGTCCTTGACTCCGGGGGCGTCGGTGTTGAAGCCGAGGTAGCGGATCTCCAGGCCGGGCATGGGGACGAGCTTGATGCCCTTGGGGGGCTTGTTGGAGAGTTCGGTGATCTGGGCGGGCGACAGGGTGCGGGAGACCATGTGGATGGTGCCGCGTTCCAGGGCCTTGCCCATGGTGTCGGAGTCGTCGAAGGCGCGGAGTTCGGCCTTGTCGTTCTGGAGCTTCAGGTCGCCCTTGTAGTGCGGGTTCTTGCTGAAGACGGCGCGGACGAGGCGGTTGCCCTTGACTTCGGCCTTCATCGTGTAGGGGCCGGAGCCGTCGACGGTGAAGCCTTCGCGGAGCTTCTTGGCGTCGTACTTCTTGGCGCTGACGATGCCGGCGGCGGGGGTGGAGAGTTTGTACGGGAAGGTGGCGTCGGCGGTCTTCAGGTGGAAGACGACGGTGTCGGCGCCCTTGGTTTCGACGGTGTCGATGGTGGAGAGCAGCGAGGAGGGGCCGTTCTCGTCCTTGATGGCGCGGACCCGCTCGATGGAGAACTTGACGTCCTGGGCGGTCAGGGGGCTGCCGTCGGCGAAGGTGAGGCCGGGGCGCAGGACGCAGCGGTAGCTCTCGTTGCCGGTGTCGGTGAAGCGGCAGTCGTGTGCTGCTTCGGGGACGGGCTGGCCGCCGCCGCGCGGGGTGTGCATCAGCGTCTGGACGGTCTGGCGGAGGATGTTCCAGGTGCCGGCGTCGTAGGCGTAGGCGGGGTCGAGGGGGGCGGGGGCGTAGTCGGCTGCCTCGAACCGGTCGGTGGTGCCGACGACGATCGTTCCGGATCCTGCTCCTGCGCCGCCGGTGCTTCCGCAGGCGGTGAGCGCGGGGGTGAGCAGTCCGGCGGCTGCCGTCAGCGCCATGGTCTTGCGGTTCATGCTGGAAGTACTCCCTCGACCCGGCACTTGTTCAAAGCTGGCGTGGAGGGCATCGCGACGGTCGCCCGTTCTGGGCGGAACGATCGGGCCGGTGGTGTGACGATCGGTCCACGCGGTTCCGGAACAGGGGTGTGTGTCCGGGACGGCTGAGGTGCGGCGCAGTGCCCGGATCGACATTAGTGGCCTGCGGAGGGGTGGCTTGAACCGCGTGGATCGGGGGTGCTGTCGCTGTGTTGCGGGAGTTGACCGGGGGTGCGCGCGGGGTGGTGCGCAGATTCGGTCAGGTGCTGATCAATGGGGACACAAGGGGTGGGGCGGGAGGGCGCGCAGTGGTGCGAAGGGGTCTTTGCGGGTGACAAAGGTCACCTGGGACAACTCCCCCGGTAGGGATGGAATTTCGGCCTCCGGGGAAGTGCGCGGGAGATCCGCCCGCGGGACCTTGGTCCTGGGGGCGGATCTCCCGGTACGGAGTGTGCGCGGTCAGTTGAGCGGAGTGATGAGGGAGCGCAGGAAGGGCAGGTCGACGTCTTCGAGGGAGCGGACGATCGTGCGGCCGGGGGCGGGTGCGATCAGGCCGACGGAGGGGATGGCGACGACTCTGCATCCGGCGGCTTCGGCGGCGGCGACGCCGGTGGCGGTGTCCTCGATGACGGCGCAGCGGGAGGGGTGGGCGCCGAGGGCCTGGGCGGCGAGGAGGTAGGGGTCGGGGTGGGGCTTGGTGCGCGGGACCTCGTCGCCGGCGACGGTCATGGTGAAGCGGTCGCGGCCGAGGGTGAGGAGGACCTGGTCGATGACGCGGCGGTGGGAGGCGGAGACCAGGGCGGTGGGGACGTTGTGGCGGGCGAGTTCGCTCAGGAGGCGTTCGGCGCCGGGCATGAGGGGTACGCGGTCGGCGATGCGGGCTTCGAAGCGCTCGTTGAGCAGGACGCTGAGTTCGGCGAGGCCGATGTCGGCGCCGGTGGCTTCGATGAGGAAGCCGCCGCTGCGGGTCATGGGGCCGCCGACGACGATGTCCCGCCAGGATTCGTCGAGGCGGTGGCCGAGTTCGCCGAAGACGCCGACTTCGATCTCCCACCAGAATCCCTCGGTGTCGACGAGGGTGCCGTCCATGTCGAGCAGCACCGCCTGCAGGGCGTGTCCGTCGGCCGTACGGGCGACGGGGGCGGGGACTGTGCTCGTCATGCGCGCACCTTTCCGGGGGTCCGTTGGGGACGAGAAGGCCGGTCACCTCGCCTCCGGGGGCGTGCCCGGGGGAACAGGTGACCGGCCTGTATGGGACCGACTAGTGTACGCCGGTCCGTCTCGGTGTGCGCTGTATTACGTCGCTGCGTGCGCTGTATTGCGTCGCTGCGTGCGCTGTATTGCGTCGCTGCGTACGTCGGGGTGTGCCTCGGCGTGCCGAGGGTGCCTCAGCGTGCGTTGAAGTACTTGGCTTGGGGGTGGTGGATGACGATGGCGTCGGTGGACTGCTCGGGGTGGAGCTGGAACTCCTCGGAGAGGTGGACGCCGATGCGCTCGGGCTGGAGGAGGTCGGCGATCTTGGCGCGGTCCTCCAGGTCGGGGCAGGCGCCGTAGCCCAGGGAGAAGCGGGCGCCGCGGTACTTCAGGTCGAACATGTCCTCGACCTTGCTGGGGTCCTCGCCGCCGAAGCCGAGCTCGGCGCGGACGCGGGCGTGCCAGTACTCGGCCATGGCTTCGGCGAGCTGGACGGAGAGGCCGTGGAGCTCCAGGTAGTCGCGGTAGGAGTCGGACTCGAACAGCTTGGCGGTGGCCTCGCCGATCTTGGAGCCGACGGTGACGACCTGGAGGCCGACGACGTCGGTCTCGCCGGATTCCTCGGGGCGGAAGAAGTCGGCGAGGCACAGGCGGCGGCCGCGGCGCTGGCGCGGGAAGGTGAAGCGGGTCCGCTCGTTGCCGGCTTCGTCGAGGATGATCAGGTCCTCGCCCTTGGAGACGCAGGGGAAGTAGCCGTAGACGACGGCGGCTTCGAGGAGGTTCTCGGTGTGCAGTTTGTCGAGGAGGCCGCGCAGGCGCGGGCGTCCCTCGCTCTCGACGAGCTCCTCGTAGGTGGCGCCGCCGGCGCGGGCCTGCTTGAGGCCCCACTGGCCCTTGAAGAGGGCGCCTTCGTCGAGCCAGGAGGCGTAGTCCTTGAGCGGGATGCCCTTGACGACGCGGGTGCCCCAGAACGGCGGGGTGGGGACGGGGTTGTCGGTGGAGGTGTCGGAGCGGCCGCCGGGCTCTTCGGTCTCCTCGGCGAGCGCGGGCGTGTCGCGCTTGGCGACGCGGCGCTGCTTGAGTTCGGGGAGGCTGGCGCCGGGGACTCCGCGCTTGACGGCGATGAGGGCGTCCATGAGGCGCAGGCCTTCGAAGGCGTCGCGGGCGTAGCGGACCTCGCCCTCGTAGATCTCGTGGAGGTCCTGTTCGACGTAGGCGCGGGTGAGGGCGGCGCCGCCGAGGATGACCGGGTAGTCGGCCGCCAGCTTGCGCTGGTTGAGCTCCTCCAGGTTCTCCTTCATGATCACCGTGGACTTGACCAGGAGGCCGGACATGCCGATGACGTCGGCCCGGTGTTCCTGGGCGGCTTCGAGGATCGCGGAGACCGGCTGCTTGATGCCGATGTTGACGACGTTGTAGCCGTTGTTGGTCAGGATGATGTCGACGAGGTTCTTGCCGATGTCGTGGACGTCGCCGCGGACGGTGGCCAGGACGATGGTGCCCTTGCCCTCGTCGTCGCTCTTCTCCATGTGCGGTTCCAGGTGGGCCACCGCGGTCTTCATGACCTCGGCGGACTGGAGGACGAACGGCAGCTGCATCTGGCCGGAGCCGAACAGCTCGCCGACGACCTTCATGCCCTCCAGGAGGGTGTCGTTGACGATGTCGAGGGCGGGGCGGGTCTGGAGGGCCTCGTCGAGGTCGGCGCCCAGGCCGTTCTTCTCGCCGTCGATGATGCGGCGCTGCAGGCGCTCGTCGAGCGGCAGGGCGAGGAGTTCCTCGGCGCGGCCGGCCTTCATCGACTTGGTGTTGACGCCTTCGAAGAGGGCCATCAGCTTCTGGAGGGGGTCGTAGCCCTCCGCGCGCCGGTCGTAGATCAGGTCGAGGGCGGTGGTGACCTGTTCCTCGTCGAACCGGGCGATGGGCAGGATCTTGGAGGCGTGGACGATCGCGGAGTCCAGGCCTGCCTTGACGCACTCGTCGAGGAAGACGGAGTTCAGCAGGACGCGGGCGGCCGGGTTGAGGCCGAAGGAGATGTTGGAGAGGCCGAGGGTGGTCTGGACGTCGGGGTGGCGGCGCTTGAGTTCGCGGATCGACTCGATCGTGGCGATGCCGTCCTTGCGGGACTCCTCCTGGCCGGTGCAGATGGTGAAGGTCAGGGTGTCGATGAGGATGTCCGACTCGAGGATGCCCCAGTTGCCGGTGAGGTCCTCGATGAGGCGCTCGGCGATGGCGACCTTGTGTTCGACGCTGCGGGCCTGGCCCTCCTCGTCGATGGTCAGGGCGATCAGTGCGGCGCCGTGCTCCTGGGCCAGCTGGGTGACCTTGGCGAAGCGGGACTCGGGGCCGTCGCCGTCCTCGTAGTTCACGGAGTTGATGACGGCGCGGCCGCCGAGCTTCTCCAGGCCGGCCCGCAGGACGGGGACCTCGGTGGAGTCCAGGACGATGGGCAGGGTGGAGGCGGTCGCGAAGCGTCCGGCGAGCTCCTGCATGTCGGCGACGCCGTCGCGGCCGACGTAGTCCACGCACAGGTCGAGCATGTGCGCGCCTTCGCGGATCTGGTCGCGGACCATCTCCACGCAGTCGTCCCAGCGGGCTTCGAGCATGGCGTCGCGGAACTTCTTGGAGCCGTTCGCGTTCGTGCGCTCGCCGATCGCCATGTACGAGATGTCCTGGCGGAAGGGGACGGTCTGGTAGAGCGAGGAGGCGCCGGGCTCGGGGCGCGGGTCGCGGACGGCCGGGTTCAGGCCGCGGACGCGCTCCACGACCTGGCGCAGGTGCTCGGGGGTGGTGCCGCAGCAGCCGCCGACCAGGGAGAGGCCGTACTCGCGGACGAAGGTTTCCTGGGCGTCGGCGAGCTCGCTCGCGGACAGCGGGTAGTGGGCGCCGTTCTTGCCGAGGACCGGCAGGCCCGCGTTGGGCATGCAGGAGAGCGGGATGCGGGAGTTGCGCGCGAGGTAGCGCAGGTGCTCGCTCATCTCGGCGGGGCCGGTGGCGCAGTTCAGGCCGATCATGTCGATGCCCAGGGGCTCCAGCGCGGTGAGCGCGGCGCCGATCTCCGAGCCGAGGAGCATCGTGCCGGTGGTTTCCACGGTCACGGAGCAGATCAGCGGGACGGAGACGCCGAGGGCCTCCATGGCGCGGCGGGCGCCGACGATGGAGGACTTGGTCTGCAGCAGGTCCTGGGTGGTTTCCACGAGGAGCGCGTCGGCGCCGCCTGCGATCAGGCCTTCGGCGTTGATCTGGTAGGCGTCGCGGATGGTGCCGTAGTCGATGTGGCCCAGGGTGGGCAGCTTGGTGCCGGGGCCCATCGAGCCGAGGACCCAGCGCTGCTGTCCGGTGGAGGCGGTGAACTCGTCGGCGACCTCGCGGGCGATCCGGGCGCCGGCCAGCGACAGCTCGTGATTGCGGTGGGCGATGTCGTACTCGGCGAGGGCCGCGTAGTTCGTGCCGAAGGTGTTGGTCTCGACGCAGTCGACGCCGGCCTCGAAGTACTCGCGGTGCACGTTGGCCACGATGTCGGGGCGGGTGACGCTGAGGACCTCGTTGCAGCCTTCGAGCTGTTCGAAGTCTTCCAGGGTGGGGTCCTGGGCCTGGAGCATGGTTCCCATGGCTCCGTCGGCGACGACCACGCGGGTCGCCAGTGCCTGGCGGAGGGCATCGGCCCGGGTCTGGGTGTCTGCGGGCGGGTTCGGCAACGAGGCCATGGTTGAGCTCCCTGGGATGCGACGGCTGTCGGCTTTGCACCCCCTCTGTGTCAAGGGTGCACGCGGCCAGGGTAACGGTGCACAACGAACCCCGGTGA
This sequence comes from Streptomyces sp. NPDC058401, assembly GCF_042722885.1. Lineage (NCBI taxonomy): Bacteria > Bacillati > Actinomycetota > Actinomycetes > Kitasatosporales > Streptomycetaceae > Streptomyces > Streptomyces sp. NPDC058401. The sequence continues at coordinate 6,625 of NZ_JBHXKA010000145.1, read as the reverse complement.
GGGTGTCCCACGTGGCGGACTGCATTCTGTGCCCGGGGGGCGGCGGCTTTCGGCCGGGCCCCATGGACGAGGCGCTGGACGGGGCGCTGGACGGGGCGCTGGGCGACGCGCTGGGCGACTCGGCCCTCGGGCACTCGCCCTCGTCATGCAAGAAGTCGGCATCGACCGATAGTGTTCAGCATTGTCGAACTACGTCAGCAGGAGGCTGCGCGATGGCACGGAACATCCAGTCGCTCGAACGAGCCGCTGCGATGCTGCGGCTCCTGGCGGGCGGCGAGCGCCGGCTGGGCCTCTCGGACGTGGCCTCTTCCCTGGGCCTGGCCAAGGGCACGGCCCACGGGATCCTGCGCACGCTGCAGGCCGAGGGCTTCGTCGAGCAGGACCCGGCCTCGGGCCGCTACCAGCTCGGCGCGGAGCTGCTGCGCCTGGGCAACAGCTATCTGGACGTCCACGAGCTGCGGGCGCGCGCCCTGGTGTGGACGGACGATCTGGCCCGCGCGAGCGGGGAGAGCGTGTACGTGGGGGTGCTGCACAAGAGCGGGGTGCTGATCATGCACCACGTGTTCCGGCCGGACGACAGCCGTCAGGTGCTGGAGGTGGGCGCCATGCAGCCGCTGCACTCCACGGCCCTGGGCAAGGTGCTGTCCGCGTACGACCCGGTGGCGCACACGCAGGTCACGGAGGTGGAGCGGGAGGCGTTCACCCCCCGTACGGTCACCGACGGAGCCGCCTTCGAGGAGGTGCTGGAGCTGATCCGGGCCCGGGGCTGGGCGGGCGACGTCGAGGAGACCTGGGACGGGATCGCCTCGGTGGCGGCCCCCATCCACGATCGGCGCAGGATGCCGGTCGGCGCGGTGGCCGTGGCGGGCGCCGTGGAACGCGTGTGCGGGGAGTCCGGGGAGCCGCGGGCGTCCCTGGTGGCCTCCGTACGGGACTGCGCGCGGGCGGTTTCCCGCGATCTCGGGGCGGGCCGGTTCTGATCCCGGCCTGACGCCCGCCGCTCCACCTGACCACCCAAGAGCCACACCTAAGTGGCATTTGGGTGGTTTTTGGCGTTTGATGATCACTTATTGGCGCGATTCGTTCGATCACACCGACCGGTAACAATCCGGCTCATTGGCCTGGTCAACCCTTGACGCCCGCTTCACCTGGGCGGAAAACTGCCGTTCATCGGTCGGCATTGCCGAACACCTACCGGCAATACGCGTTAGGGTGTGGCAAGGCCAAGGACCGGTGCAGCACTCACCGAGTGCGTGGACCGCCGGAGGGACCCGGCGGCCACCACCCCTGAACGACAAAGGAGTCGCGGGTGTCCAGCTCCGACATCTTCATCGGCGAGACCATCGGTACCGCCCTGCTCACCCTGCTCGGTGGCGGCGTGTGCGCCGCACTGACGCTCAAGAGCTCCAAGGCCCGGGGCGCCGGCTGGCTCGCGATCACCTTCGGCTGGGGTTTCGCCGTCCTGATCGCCGCCTACGTCTCCGCGCCGCTCTCCGGTGCGCACCTGAACCCGGCCGTCACCGTCGGCATCGCGATCAAGGACGGCGCCTGGGGCGACGTGCCGGTCTACTTCGCCGGCCAGCTGCTCGGCGCCATGATCGGCGCGGTTTTGATGTGGCTCGCCTACTACGGCCAGTTCCGGGCGCACCTGGCCGACCCGGAGCACATCCGTGACGCCAAGCTCGGTCCCGAGGACCCGCACCCCCATGACGTGGCCGGCCCGGTGCTCGGGATCTTCGCCACGGGCCCCGAGATCCGCAACGTCGTCCAGAACCTGACGACCGAGATCATCGGCACCGCCGTCCTGGTCCTGGCCATCCTGACCCAGGGCCTGCAGGACGACGGCAAGGGCCTCGGCGTCATCGGCGTCCTGATCACCTCGCTGGTGGTCGTCGGCATCGGCCTCTCGCTCGGCGGCCCGACCGGCTACGCCATCAACCCGGTGCGCGACCTCGGCCCGCGCATCGTCCACTCCCTGCTGCCGCTGCCCAACAAGGGCGGCTCGGACTGGAGCTACTCCTGGATCCCGGTCCTCGGCCCCCTCGCGGGCGCCGCGCTCGCCGGCGGTCTGTACAACATCGCGTTCGCCTGATCAGCAATCGGCACCACGGCACCATCCGCACCGCCATTCTGATTCCGCCTACTTCGACACCTGCCAGGAGCAGCCACCATGACCAGCAGCACCGGCCCCTTCATCGCCGCGATCGACCAGGGCACCACCTCTTCCCGCTGCATCGTCTTCGACCGTGACGGACGCATCGTCTCGGTCGACCAGAAGGAGCACGCGCAGATCCTCCCCCAGCCGGGCTGGGTCGAGCACGACGCCACCGAGATCTGGACCAACGTCCAGGAGGTCGTCGCCGGGGCCCTGTCCAAGGGCGACATCGACCCGGCCGAAGTCAAGGCCGTGGGCATCACCAACCAGCGCGAGACCACCCTCCTGTGGGACCGCCACACCGGCGAGCCGGTCCACAACGCGCTGGTGTGGCAGGACACCCGCACCGACGCCCTGTGCAAGGAGCTCGGCCGCAACGTCGGCCAGGACCGCTTCCGCCGCGAGACCGGCCTTCCGCTGGCGAGCTACTTCGCCGGTCCCAAGATCCGCTGGCTGCTCGACAACGTCGAGGGCCTGCGCGAGCGCGCCGAGGCCGGGGACATCCTCTTCGGCACCATGGACTCCTGGGTCATCTGGAACCTGACCGGCGGCGCCGAGGGCGGCGTGCACGTCACCGACGTCACCAACGCCTCGCGCACCATGCTCTTCAACCTGCACACCATGGCCTGGGACGAGCGCATCGCCGAGTCCATGGAGGTGCCCCTCAACGTCCTCCCGGAGATCAGGTCCTCCGCCGAGGTCTACGGCCACGTCAAGGAGGGCGTCCTCGCGGGCGTCCCGGTCGCCTCGGCGCTCGGCGACCAGCAGGCCGCGCTGTTCGGCCAGACCTGTTTCGCCGAGGGCGAGGCGAAGTCCACGTACGGCACCGGAACGTTCATGCTGATGAACACCGGCGACAAGATCATCAACTCCTACAGCGGCCTGCTGACCACGGTCGGCTACCAGATCGGCGACCAGAAGCCGGTCTACGCGCTGGAGGGCTCCATCGCCGTCACCGGCTCGCTCGTCCAGTGGATGCGCGACCAGATGGGCATGATCAAGACCGCGGCCGAGATCGAGACCCTGGCCTCCTCGGTGGACGACAACGGCGGCGCCTACTTCGTACCGGCCTTCTCCGGCCTGTTCGCCCCGTACTGGCGCTCCGACGCCCGCGGCGTGATCGCCGGCCTCACCCGGTACGTCACCAAGGCGCACATCGCCCGTGCCGTCCTGGAGGCCACCGCCTGGCAGACCCGCGAGATCACCGACGCCATGACCAAGGACTCGGGCGTCGAGCTCGCGGCCCTGAAGGTCGACGGCGGCATGACCTCCAACAACCTGCTGATGCAGACCCTCTCCGACTTCGTGGACGCCCCCGTGGTGCGCCCGATGGTCGCCGAGACCACCTGCCTCGGCGCCGCCTACGCCGCCGGCCTGGCCGTCGGCTTCTGGCCCGACACCGACGCCCTGCGCGCCAACTGGCGCCGCGCGGCGGAGTGGACCCCGCGGATGCCCGCCGAGCAGCGGGAGCGCGAGTACAAGAGCTGGCTCAAGGCCGTGGAGCGGTCCATGGGCTGGGTCGACGACGAAGACGCCAGCTGACCGCACAGCGGCGCAATTCGACGAGCAAGTAGGAGTCAACGGATATGAGCACCCTGCAGAGCGTCCCCACCCTGGGTACGCACCCGACCGCCGGTTCGAACGCGAGCCGCGCCGAGACCCGTGAGCAGCTGGCGAAGGCCACGTACGACCTGCTGGTCATCGGCGGTGGGATCCTGGGCACCTCGGTGGCCTGGCATGCCGCGCAGTCGGGTCTGCGGGTCGCCATGGTGGACGCCGGCGACTTCGCCGGCGCCACGTCCTCGGCCTCCTCCAAGCTCGTCCACGGCGGCCTGCGCTACCTGCAGACCGGTTCGGTCAAGCTGGTCGCCGAGAACCACCACGAGCGCCGGGTGCTGGCCAAGGACGTGGCCCCGCACCTGGTCAACCCGCTCACCTTCTACCTCCCCGTGTACAAGGGCGGTCCGGTGGGCGCGGCGAAGCTGGGCGCGGGCGTGTTCGCGTACTCGGCGCTGTCGGCGTTCGGCGACGGCATGGGCAAGATCATTTCTCCGGCCCGTGCCGCCGCCGACAACCCGGGGCTGAAGACGGACAACCTGAAGGCCGTCGCGGTCTACTACGACCACCAGATGAACGACTCGCGGGTGGCCGTCATGACGGTCCGCGCGGCCGTGGAGTCGGGCGCGGTCGTCCTGAACCACGCCGAGGTCACCGGGCTGCGCATGACGCGCGGCCGGGTCTCGGGCGCCGAGCTCAAGGACCGCCTGGACGGCACCGAATTCGGTGTGGACGCCCGCGTGGTGCTGAACGCCACCGGCCCGTGGGTGGACCACCTGCGGCGCATGGAGGACAAGCACTCGATGCCGTCCATCCGGCTGTCCAAGGGCGCGCACATCGTGATGAAGCGCAAGTCGCCGTGGAAGGCCGCCATGGCCACCCCGATCGACAAGTACCGCATCACCTTCGCCCTGCCGTGGGAGGACCAGCTGCTGCTGGGCACCACCGACGAGGTGTACGAGGGCGACCCGGCGGACGTGCGCGCCACCGAGGGCGACATCCAGCAGATCCTGGACGAGGCGGCCTTCTCGGTGAAGGACGCGGACCTGGACCGCTCGCTGATGACGTACGCCTTCGCTGGCCTGCGCGTGCTGCCCGGCGGCCCGGGCGGGGTGGAGAAGGCCAAGCGCGAGACGGTCGTCTCCGAGGGCGCGGGCGGCATGCTGTCGGTGGCCGGCGGCAAGTGGACCACGTACCGGCACATCGGCCGCGTGGTCATGGACAAACTGGCCAAGCTTCCGGGCAGCCCGCTGACCGAGGACATGGAGCCGGTGAAGTCCCTCGTACGACGGATCGCGCTGCCCGGTGTCGCCAACCCGAACGCGGTAGCCCACCGGCTGCTCGTGGACCGCGAGCCGGGCTCCCGGATGGACCCGCTGACCGCGCGCCACCTGGCCTCGCACTACGGTTCGCTGGCCTTCGACATCGCGCGGCTCGCCAACGAGGACCCGGCGCTGGCCGAGCGGATCCACCCGGACGGGCCGGAGATCTGGGCGCAGGTCGCGTACGCCCGGGACAACGAGTGGGCCGAGACGGCGGACGACGTGCTGCGCCGCCGTACGACGGTGACGGTCCGCGGTCTGGACACCGCGGAAGTGCGCGGCCGGGTCGAGGAGATGCTGGCCCGCAAGGCATAGCCGGTGACGTGAGTGGGCAGAGGGGCGGTTCCAGGGGGAACCGCCCCTCTGTCGTGGGCTGTGGCCGGTGCCTCATCAAGGCTTAGGCTGACCCACGTACACAAGGGAACTTCGGAAGGAGACCTGGGTGATCGAGCTTGAGGGCGTGCCCGAGCTGATCGACCCGGTCATGGTGGCCGCGTTCGAGGGCTGGAACGACGCGGGTGACGCGGCTTCCGGTGCGGTCGCACACCTGGACCGGGAGTGGAAGGGCGAGGTCTTCGCGGCTCTGGATGCCGAGGACTACTACGACTTCCAGGTCAACCGGCCGACGGTGTGGCTGGACAACGGGGTACGGAAGATCACATGGCCGACGACCCGGCTGTCGGTGGTCCGGATCGGCGGGACCAAACCGCGCGACCTGGTGCTGGTGCGGGGCATCGAACCGTCCATGCGGTGGCGTTCGTTCTGCAACGAGATCCTGGGCTTCGCCCATGAGCTGGGCGTGGAGATGGTCGTCATCCTGGGGGCGCTGCTGGGCGACACCCCGCACACCCGCCCGGTGCCGGTCAGCGGGGTGACCTCGGACGCGGATCTGGCGCGGACGATGGACCTGGAGGAGACCAAGTACGAGGGCCCGACCGGGATCGTGGGCATCCTCCAGGAGGCCTGCACCCATGCCGGGGTGCCGGCGGTGTCCCTGTGGGCGGCGGTGCCGCACTACGTGTCGCAGCCGCCGAACCCGAAGGCGACCCTCGCGCTGCTGAACCGGCTGGAGGATCTGATCGACATCCGGATCCCGCTGGGCGAACTCCCCGAGGACGCGCGGGCGTGGCAGCTGGGCGTGGACCAACTGGCCGCGGAGGACTCCGAGGTGGCGGAGTACGTCCAGACGCTGGAGGAGGCGCGGGACACCGCGGATCTGCCGGAGGCGTCCGGGGATGCGATCGCCCGGGAGTTCGAGCGGTACCTGCGGCGGCGGGATCCTTCCGCCGGCGCGGAGCCGGGGGACGGGTCGTATCTGCGGGACACCTCCGGTGGGCTGCCGCGTACGCCGAAGCGGAAGCCGGATCATCCGTCCGGTCCCGGGGACGAGCCCCCGGCTCCCCCGGCGGCCGCGCCGGAGGAAGAAGACACGCCTCCGGAGGCGTAGCCGTGTGAGGGGGGCGGGGCAGGGGGTTTTTCTCCCCGCCCCGCCCTTTCGCCGTTTCCCGGGGGGCGGCCCCGCGGCCCCCCCCCCCACCCCCCCGCGGGGGGGGGGGTGGGGGAGGGCCACCCACACCCCCCCCACGGGTGG
>NZ_JBHXKA010000144.1:0-19817 GCF_042722885.1 Streptomyces sp. NPDC058401 | reverse complement strand
GCCCGGACCCCTCCTGGGGCTCCGCCCCAGACCCCGGTCCTCAAACGCCGGACGGCCGGAAGGGCTAGGCCGGCTGGCGGACGTGGGTGCGGACCCAGTCGACGATGGCGGTGGTCGTCGCGCCCGGGGTGAAGATCTCGGCCACGCCCTTCTCCTTCAGCGGAGCGATGTCCGCCTCCGGAATGATGCCGCCGCCGAACACCTTGATGTCCTCCGCGTCGCGCTCCGCGAGGAGTTCCAGTACGCGCGCGAACAGCGTGTTGTGCGCGCCCGACAGGATCGACAGACCGATCGCGTCGGCGTCCTCCTGGATCGCGGTGTCGACGATCTGTTCGGGGGTCTGGTGGAGGCCGGTGTAGATGACCTCCATGCCCGCGTCCCGCAGGGCCCGCGCGATCACCTTGGCGCCTCGGTCGTGGCCGTCGAGGCCCGGCTTGGCCACCACCACACGGATCGGACCGGTCACACCCATCGCACTGCCTCCCGAGTGAACGAACGTTAAGTACAGCATTGCGCACACCCCCGTTTCGCGGTCAACCACGAGGGGGAAATCACACGTGGGATGGCGTACCACCGCCCCGCGCCGACAGCCGCACGGCACGGGGCGGTCGGACGCCCCGGTCCCAAGTCACCAGGACCTAGGGGGGCCGTCCATGGGGCTGACCATGTCCGGGGCCGCGCTGCGGGCCGGGGTGCTGGAAGCGTTCGTGCTCGGCGGGCACATCCTGCTGTATCCCACCGGAGTCCTGCCGGAGCGACCCGCCGCCGCCACCCACGAGCGCCCGCCGGTGCTGCTGCTCCACGGGTTCACCGACAACCGCTCCGTCTTCGTGCTGCTGCGCCGCGCCCTCGGGGTCGGTGGCCTGCGGCAGGTGGAGGCGTACAACTACTCCCCCTTCACCCGCGACCTGCGCGTCACCGCCCGCCACCTCGCCCGCCGCGTCGAGGAGCTGTGCGAGCGCACCGGGCAGGACCGTGTGGACCTGGTGGGGCACAGCCTCGGCGGGCTGGTCGGGCGGTACTACGTCCAGCGCCTGGGCGGCGACGCGCGCGTCCGCACGCTCGTCACGCTCGGAACCCCGCATTCCGGCACCCGCGTGGCGCCCTTCATGGACGCACACCCGCTGGTCCGGCAGATGCGCCCGGATTCCGAGGTGCTCACCGAACTGCGCGCGCCCGCGCCCGGCTGCCGGACCCGATGCGTGGCGTTCTGGAGCGAGTTCGACGAGCTGATGGACCCGACCGAGACGGCCCGTATCGAACACCCGGACCTGCTCGCGGAGAACGTACAGGTCACCGGCATCGGGCACCTCGCCCTGCCCGCGCATCCCACCGTCATCGCGGCGGTCCGGCGCGCGCTCGACGGACCCCGGCCGGCCGCCCTCCCGCACCCCGACGCCGCTTCCGTCGCCTGACCGCGCCGGATCGCCCTCGACCGCGGGAGCGAAAAGCGGCCTCCACTCGAACATCTTTCGAACTCAAGGCCAAGGGTGGGTCTTCAGCCGACCGAAAGGCGGCCGAATGCCCGGTTCCGCCGAGCACAAAAGCCTCCGAAGATTGTCGTTGCGTGTAACCGCCGGGTACAGTCACGCCACTGCTCTCCTCCGAGGACCCCCGATCCTCGGCCACCCAGGCCCCCCGCTGCCGAGGCGAAAGAGAAGTTGGTGAACGACCGCCCCCCGTCGGGCCAGTACCCGGATTTTGGGTACGACGGCCTTTCCACCACCACTTTCGCTGGCGATTCAGCGTTTGCATCCTATGAATCGCAGGGCCAGGGCTACAACTACGGCGCTGCCTACGGTTCCTACGACACCGGCTCGTACGACACCACGGCGTGGACCGCCCCCCAGAACGGCTATGCGCAGCCCTCCGCCGACGGATACGCCGGCCACGACGGCTACCTCTCGACCGTCCCCATCCAGGGCGGCGTCTCCATGGACTACCAGTCCACTGCCTTCGGCTACGAGACCTCCGCCGAGCAGACCGGCCACTGGTCGGTCCCCGGCTTCGGGACCGAGACCGGGGCCTACGACGCCACCGCCTGGAACACCGCCTCCGAGCAGACCTACGGGTACGCCGGTTACGAGCCGCAGCAACCGCAGGCGCAGCCGCATCACGTCCCGGAACCGGCGCAGGAACAGGCCCACGAGCAGCAGTACGCCTACGGCTATGGCTACGAGGCCTACGCCCCGGCCTCCCCCGAGGCCGAGACGGGCTACACCGAGACCGCCGTCTTCGAGTTCCTCCCCGTCGGCGGCGATGACGCGGACGCCGAAGCGGACGCCGACACGGACGCGGACGCCCGGGTGCACGACCTCCCCACCCAGGCCATGCCCGTCACCCCGGCCGGGCCCGCCGAGCCGCGCCCCTCACGCCGGGCCGGTTCGAAGCCCGGATCGAAGCCCGTCGCCAAGGCGAGTGCCGCCAAGGCCGGTGCCAGTGCCGGCAACCGCCGTCGTACTCCGGCCAAGCGCTCCGCGCTGCTGACCGTGGCCGTGCCCTCGGCCTGCGTGATGGGCGTCGCGGGTGTCGCCGCCGCCTCCGTGGGCGGGCTCACCGGTGTGGAGAAGCCCTCCGAGGAGACCACCACCCTCGCCGCGCCCGACCCGGCCTCCATCAAGCCGGTCGCCGCGAACAGCAAGCTCGACACGCAGCTCACCGCCCTCAGCGCCGACGCCGGCGATTTCGCGGACCGTGCGAGCCGCACCCAGGAACGCATCGACCTGCGCCTGCGCCAGGACGAGGAGAAGAAGCAGAAGGCGGAGGAGGAGGCGGCCAAGGAAGCGGCCCGCCCCAAGTTCGTGCTCCCCGTCGCGCGGCACGGCCTCAGCGCCGGTTTCGGCCAGGCGGGCGTCAACTGGATGTCCGTGCACACCGGCATCGACTTCCCGGTGTCCTACGGGACTTCGGTCATGGCCGCCACCGACGGCACCGTGCGCAGCCAGTGGAACTCGGCCTACGGCAACATGGTGATACTCACCGCGCCCGACGGTACCGAGACCTGGTACTGCCACCTCAGCAGCGCGAAGATCCGCTCCGGCAAGGTCAAGGCCGGCGACGTGATCGCGTACTCGGGCAACTCCGGCAACTCCACCGGCCCGCACCTCCACTTCGAGGTCCGCCCGGGCGGCGGCTCCCCGGTCGACCCGCAGGCATGGCTGCGCGCCAAGGGCCTGAACCCGAACTAGGACCCGGCACGAACATGCGGAAGGGCCCGCCCCCGAGGGGGCGGGCCCTTCCGCGTTGTCCGCGGGCAGTCCGGCCTCCCGCTAGAGCTTCTGCACCGGCGCGTACCGCAGCAGGAGCCGCTTCGGCTTCTCGTCCCCGAAGTCGATGGTGGCCTGCGCGTCCGCGCCCGCTCCCCTGACCTCCATGACCGTGCCCAGCCCGAACTGGTCGTGCGTGACCCGGTCCCCGACCACCAGCGCGATGACCGGCTTGTCGGTGGCCCGCCGCGTCGCGAACCCCGACGGGCCCGACTTCGTACGCGACGAGGACAGGAAGGACTCCGGCGAGGTGCCGAAGGAGGACTTCGACCCGCCCGAGCCGGAGGACCCGTACCCCGAGCTGCGCATCGGGCCCGCCGGCTTCTGCGCCGCGCCCGTCCGCTTCCACTGCAGGTACTCGGCGGGGATCTCCTCCAGGAACCGCGACGGCGGGTTGTAGGAGGGGGTGCCCCAGGCGCTGCGCATGCTCGACCGGGTCAGGTACAGCCGCTCGCGCGCCCGCGTGATGCCGACGTAGGCGAGGCGGCGCTCCTCCTCCAGTTCCTTGGTCTGGCCCAGCGCGCGCATGTGCGGGAAGACCCCGTCCTCCATGCCGGTCAGGAAGACCACCGGGAACTCGAGGCCCTTGGCGGTGTGCAGGGTCATGAGGGTGATGACGCCGTTGCCGTCGGTGTCCTCGTCCGGGATCTGGTCGGAGTCGGCGACCAGCGCGACCTGTTCCAGGAACTCGGAGAGGGTGCCGGGGCCCACCGGCGGGGCGCCGTTCTCGGCGGCCTCGGCCGCCGCCGCTTCCCGTGCCTGCTCGAATTCGAGTGCCACGGCGGCGAGTTCCTGGAGGTTCTCGATGCGCGTCTCGTCCTGCGGGTCGGTCGAGGCCTGGAGCTCGGCGAGGTAGCCCGTGCGCTCCAGGACCGCTTCCAGGACCACCGCCGGGCCGGCGCCCGAGTCGACGATGGTGCGGAGCTCCTCCATCAGCACGTTGAAGCGCTTGACGGCATTGGTCGAGCGGGCGGCCATGCCGAAGGCCTCGTCGACCCGGCGCAGCGCCTGCGGGAAGGTGATCTTCTCGCGCATCGCCAGCGCGTCGATCATCGCCTCGGCGCGCTCGCCGATGCCGCGCTTGGGCACGTTCAGGATCCGCCGGAGCGGGACGTTGTCCTCGGGATTCGACAGGACGCGCAGGTACGCGAGGACGTCGCGGACCTCCTTGCGCTCGTAGAACCGGACGCCGCCGACGACCTTGTAGGGCAGTCCGACGCGGATGAAGATCTCCTCGAACACGCGGGACTGCGCATTGGTCCGGTAGAAGATCGCGACGTCGCCGGCCTTCGCGTCGCCCGCGTCCGTCAGCCGGTCGATCTCGTCGGCGATGAACTGCGCCTCGTCGTGCTCGGTGTCCGCGACGTAGCCGGTGATGACGGCGCCGCTGCCGGCCTCGGTCCACAGGTTCTTCGCGCGGCGGTTCTCGTTGCGCTCGATGACCGCATTGGCGGCGGACAGGATCGTCTGGGTGGAGCGGTAGTTCTGCTCCAGCAGGATCGTGGTCGCGTCCGCGTAGTCCTCTTCGAACTGGAGGATGTTGCGGATGGTCGCGCCGCGGAAGGCGTAGATCGACTGGTCGGCGTCGCCCACCACGCACAGTTCGGCGGGCGGCAGGTCCGGGTAGCCGGTGCCGACCAGCTCGCGCACGAGCGTGTACTGGGCGTGGTTGGTGTCCTGGTACTCGTCGACCAGCACGTGCCGGAAGCGGCGCCGGTAGTGCTCCGCGACCTCCGGGAAGGCCTGGAGCAGGTGCACCGTGGTCATGATGATGTCGTCGAAGTCGAGGGCATTGGCCTCGCGCAGCCGCCCCTGGTACATCGCGTACGCCTGGGCGAGGGTCTTCTCGAAGCCGTCGACGGCCTGCCCGGCGAAGGCGTCGTCGTCGATGAGCTCGTTCTTCAGGTTCGAGATCTTGGCGTTGAACGCCTTCGGCGGGAACTTCTTCGGGTCGAGGTCCAAGTCGCGGCAGACGAGCGCCATCAGGCGCTTCGAGTCGGCCGCGTCGTAGATCGAGAAGGAGGAGGTGAAACCGAGCCGCTTGGACTCGCGGCGCAGGATGCGCACGCACGCGCTGTGGAAGGTGGAGACCCACATGGCGTTCGCGCGCGGGCCGACCAGGCCCTCGACGCGCTCCTTCATCTCGCCGGCGGCCTTGTTGGTGAAGGTGATCGCCAGGATCTGGCCCGGGTGGACCCCGCGCGCGCCCAGCAGGTGGCCGATGCGGTGCGTCAGCACGCGCGTCTTGCCGGATCCGGCGCCGGCCACGATGAGCAGCGGGGAGCCCGCGTGCACCACGGCGGCGCGCTGCTCCGCGTTCAGCCCCTCCAGGAGCGCCGCGGGGTCGATGACGGGCCTGGGGGCGCCGTCGCGGTAGTACGCGTCCCCGCTGAGGGGCGCGTCGAACCGGCCCCCGAAGAGATCGTCCGCGCCCGGCTCCGGGGCGGCGTGGTCTTCGGGCGGCGGGGGGACCTCTTCGGAGGGGGAGAGGTCGGCCAGGAAGCTGTCGTCAAAGAGGCTGCTCATCGCCTTCCGAGTTTAGGGGGCGGGACCGACAGCCGGTCCCGCCCCCGGAAAATCCCTGTCCCGCCACGGAAAATTCGGGGGCATATGCCCTGCGAACCCCTCCCGCCCCCTCCCGCCCCCTTCCGAGGCGCCCCCTCCGCCGCTACCGTGCTCCGCCAACCGGAAGGAGGTGCCGGCCCGTGTACACGTACGGATTCCCTTCGTCCCACCCCTCCCCCCACCACCGCAAGCCGCGCACCCGAAGACATCCGAACGCCCCCACCGCGGTCGTCACGACCGCGGCCCTGTCCTCGCTGGGCCTGCTCCTCCCCCACCAGGCCGCGGCGGCGCCGGCGCCCCGCCCCTCGGTGGAGGAGGTACGGACCCGCGTGGACGAGCTGCACCGGCAGGCGGGCACCGCCACCCAGGCCTACGACGCCGCGGCCGGGCGGACCGAGGAGCAGCGGGCTCTCCTGTCGGCGCTCATGGACCAGGTGGCGGGCACCACCCTGAAGCTGAACGAGGCCCGGCGACTGCTCGGCAGCTACGCCGCCGACCGGTACCGCGGCGGCGCCGGCGGCCTCGGCGGGACCGCGGCCCTGCTGCTGAGCGACGATCCGCAGGCCGTCTTCGCGCAGACGCACCTGCTGAACCGGCTCGGCGGCCGCGAGGACGCGCTGCTCGACCAGTACACCCGGGCCAGGGCGGAGACGGCCGCCAAGCGCCGGGAGGCGGCCGTGGTGGTCGCGGAACTGGAGCGGGCGCAGGAGGAGCTGCGCGGGCGCAAGCAGGAGGTGCAGACCCGGCTCGCGGCGGCGAACACCCTGCTCGCGCAGCTCACCGCGCCGGAGCGGGCGCGGGCCCTGGCCCCCCGGGCCCCGGCCGCTCCGGGGCCGCTGCCCACGGACGGCGCCGCGTCGGCGGCCGGGGCCAGGGCGGTGGCCTTCGCCCGGGCCCAGCTGGGAAAACCGTACGTCTGGGGCGCGACAGGCCCGCGCTCGTACGACTGCTCCGGCCTGACCCAGGCCGCCTGGCGGGCGGCGGGGGTCACGCTGCCGCGCACCACCTGGGACCAGGTGAAGGCGGCTCCGCGGGTCTCGACGAAGCAGCTGCGCCCGGGGGACCTGGTCTTCTTCTACGCGGACATCAGCCACGTCGGGATCTACATCGGCGGCGGCCGCATGATCCACGCCCCGCGGCCGGGGGCGGTCGTCCGCGAGGACTCGGTCACCTACCAGCCCGTCTACGGGAGCGTCCGGCCGGGGTGAACGCGGCAGCGCCGGCGCTTGCGTTGGCGGCAGCGCCGGCGCTTGCGTTGGCGGCTCCGCCGGTTCTCGCGTCGACCGCTCCGTCGGCGCGCCCATCGGCGTGTCCGTCGCTCAGTGCCACCCTGCGGCGGGCCGTCCGGCGTGGCGCTCACCGTCCGTATCGGAGGAGTTGGCGGGACGCCCGCCAACTCACCCTCTCCGTTGGTCCGTTCGTGCCGTTCGATTCGCAGGTTCCGCCAACCGGACCTAGCGTCTGACACATCGAGGAGCATTTCACGCCTTTTGCGGACAAATAGTTCGCGGCTGCGCCTCGGGGACCCGGAGGATTCACCATGCGTTCCATACGTGTCGCGTCCGTAGCCCTGCTGTCCACCGCCGCCTTCGCGCTCGCCGCGCCGATGGCCTCGGCCAACGACGGCGGGACCACGCCCAACGTCACGTCCTTCGGTTTCACCGTCTCCCCCACCACGGTCGCGCCGGGCGGCACCGTCACGCTGAACGCCACCGGTTGCCAGGAACCGCTGGTCAAGGCCTCTTCCGGCATCTTCGACGCGGTCGAACTCAACGAGGGCAAGCCCGCCACGGCCAAGGTGGACGCGGACGCCAAGCCGGGTGCCCAGTACGAGGTCACCTTCGACTGCAAGGGCGAGAAGGGCACGACCACCCTCACGGTCGCGGGCCACTCGACCGGCACCGGCACCGGCACCGGCGAGACGGGAACGACCACTCCCTCCAAGGGCGTCAAGGCCGGCCTCGGCGGCGGCGCCGGAGGCCTCAACACCCCCGAAATCGCGGCCGGTTCCGCACTGCTGGCCGGTGCGCTCGGCGGCGGCGTGTTCCTGATGCGCCGCCGGGCGGGCGACGGCGCCTGACCGCCGGCCCCCTGACAGCCGGGCCCGTCCGACCCGCCCCTGGCGACCGGACGGGCCCGGTCCAGTACCCGTCCCCGGAAGCCCCGGAACCCCCGGCACCACGGAAGGAGCGCGCATCATGCCCCGCCCCCAGGAGCGTACGAAGCCTCGCGGCGGCTGGGGCGTCGTTGCCGTGGTCGCCCTCAGCGGGACGTTCCTCCTCACCAACGGTCTCGACCTGAACGGCGGTCCCCCGCAGCCCGCCCGGGCCGCCTCCCTGGTCAGCGACCCGGCCCACGACGAGGCCGCCCGCCGCCTGCCGCCGGCCCCGCAGCCGCTGCAGCCCTCCCCGCCGACCCGGATCCGGATTCCCGCCGTCCAGGTCGACGCCCCGGTGACCCGCGTCGGACTCGACGCCGAGGGCTGGGTGGACGCCCCGCCGCCGCAGGACAGGAACCTGGCCGGCTGGTACGGGGGCTCCCCCGCCCCGGGCACCCGGGGCACCACGGTGATCGACGGGCACGTCGACAACAAGCAGGGTCCGGCCGTCTTCTACACCCTCGGCTCGCTCAAGCAGGGCCAGCACATCGAGGTGGACCGACAGGACGGCCGTACCGCCGTGTTCACGGTGTACGGCATCGAGGTCGTCGGCAAGAACGATTTCCCGGCGGCCCGGATCTACGGCCCCAAGGGCGCTCCCGAGCTCCGCGTGATCACCTGCGGCGGCGGCTTCTCGAAGAAGGAGGGCTACGACGGCAACGTGGTCGTCTTCGCCCGCCTGACGGAGATCCGCAGCTAGCGGACGGCCATCGGCAGACATCCGATCCGCCAGGTCCGGTCGCGTACGGCCACTTCCGGTCATCCCGTCATCCGCCCGTTACCTTCGGGTCTAGCGTCCTCCCCCAAGCACCGACGGAGGAAGGACGTGAGGCCCCCGTGGCCAGTCATCGAAAGCCCAGGCAGCGCCCGCTCACCGGCGGCACGGCACGGAGCACCGTACGCACCACCGCCGCCACCCTCGCCCTCGCGGGCGCTGCCACCGCCACCGCGTTCGAAGGCACGTCCCACGCCGATCCGCAGCCGACGCCCTCGCAGGTCAAGGCGGAGATGGACCGGCTCTACGAGGAGGCCGAGGCCGCGACGGACCAGTACAACGGGGCGAAGGAGAAGGCCGACGAGGCGCAGCGCGCGCTCGACGGGCTGCGGGACGAGACCGCCCGCAAGACCGACCAGCTCAACACGGCCCGCAACGCGCTCGGTTCGCTGGCCGCCAACCAGTACCGCAGCGGCACGCTCGGCGCCGCCGTCCAGCTGGCGATGTCCGACGATCCGCAGGAGTACCTGGACCGGGCCGCCCTCATCACCCGCGCCGGGAACCGCAACGCCGCCGAGGTCTCGGCCGTGCGGCGCGGGCTCGACGAGGTCGGGCACCTCAAGGAGCAGGCCGCCGGACGCCTCGCCGAACTGCGGGCCCGGCAGGGCGAACTCGCGTCCCACCAGGCCGAGATCGAGGAGAAGCTGACCGCCGCGCAGACGCTGCTGGCCAAGCTGACGGCCGAGGAGCGGGCGGCCTACGAGGCCCGCGCGGCCGGTCCCGCACCGGCCGGTCCGGCCGCGTCCGGTCCCGCCGCCCAGGCTCCGCCGCCCGCCGACGGCTCCCGTGCGGCGCGCGCGGTGGCGTTCGCGTACGGGGCGATCGGCAAGCCGTACGTGTGGGGGGCGACGGGTCCGGGCTCGTACGACTGCTCCGGTCTGACCCAGGCGGCCTGGCGCGCGGCCGGGGTGTCGCTGCCGCGCACCACCTACACCCAGATCAACGCGGGGCAGCGGGTCTCCCGCGACGCGCTGGCCCCCGGCGACCTGGTGTTCTTCTACTCCGGCGTCACGCACGTCGGCATGTACATCGGCAACGGCCAGATGATCCACGCCCCGCGGCCCGGCTCCACGGTCCGTGTCGCGCCGGTGGACTCGATGCCCTGGGCCGGAGCCTCCCGGCCCGCCTGAGCCCGGTGCGCGGACCCCGGCTCAGATCAGCCGGCGGGCCGTCGCCCAGCGGGTCAGCTCGTGGCGGTTGGAGAGCTGGAGCTTGCGCAGCACCGCCGAGACGTGGGACTCCACCGTCTTGACCGAGATGAACAGCTGCTTGGCGATCTCCTTGTACGCGTACCCGCGCGCGATCAGCCGCAGCACCTCGCGCTCGCGCTGGGTGAGGCGGTCCAGGTCCTCGTCGACCGGCGGGGCGTCCGTCGAGGCGAAGGCGTCGAGCACGAAGCCCGCGAGGCGCGGCGAGAACACCGCGTCGCCGTCCTGGACCCGGAAGACCGAGTCCACCAGGTCGGTGCCGGTGATCGTCTTGGTGACGTAGCCGCGGGCGCCGCCCCGGATGACCCCGATGACGTCCTCGGCGGCGTCCGACACCGACAGGGCCAGGAACCGCACCGGGTCCTCGACGGCGCCCATCAGCGGGGCGCAGCGGCGCAGCACCTCGACGCCGCCGCCACCGGGCAGGTGCACGTCGAGGAGCACCACCTCGGGGCGGGTGGCGGTGATGACGGTGACGGCCTGGTCCACGTCGGCGGCCTCGCCGACGACCTCGACCCCGGTCCGCTCGGTCTCGCCGATCTCGGCCTGCACTCCGGTGCGGAACATCCGGTGGTCGTCGACGAGCACCACCCGGACCCTCCTGGTCACGCCGCCGGTGCTCGCGCTGTCCTCGGTCATGCTGCCTTCGCCGCCCTCTCCATCTCCAGCTCGACTTCCGTGCCGCCGTCGGGCGCGGACCGCAGTCGCGCGGTCCCGCCGTTGCGCTGCATCCGGCCGATGATCGATTCTCGTACGCCCATGCGGTCGTCCGGTACCGCGTCGATGTCGAAGCCCGGCCCGCGGTCCCGTACGGACACGAACACCGTGTGGCCCTCCACCTCCGCGTACACCTGGACGGGGCCGCCGTCGCCACCGTACTTGGCGGCATTGACCATCGCCTCGCGCGCGGCCTGCATCTGTGCGGCCAGCTTCTCGTCGAGGGGGCAGTCGCCGACGACGACCACCTCGATCTGGACCCCGTGGTGGTCCTCCACCTCGGCGGCGGTCTTCTTCACGGCCTCGGCCAGCGTCGTCGGCTCCTCGCCCTCGTCCTTGCCGGTGCCCTCGGGCTTGTAGAGCCAGTTGCGCAGCTCCCGCTCCTGGGCCCGGGCGAGGCGGCGGACCTCGCCGACGTCCTCGGCGTTGCGCTGGATCAGGGTGAGGGTGTGCAGCACGGAGTCGTGGACGTGGGCGGCGACCTCGGCGCGCTCCTGGGCGCGGATGCGCATCAGGCGCTCCTCGGAGAGGTCCTGGGTCATCCGGATCAGCCAGGGTCCGGCCAGGAGGGCGACGCCGACGAGGACGGCGAGGGTGGCGGTCAGTACGTTGCCCAGCTGGGCGGCAGAGCCGCGGACCACGATGAACACGGTCAGGCCCACGCCCACGAGGGCGACCCCGGCGAGCGCGCGGGCGGCCTGCAGCAGCCGGGCGTGCCGGCCTGCTGCGGCGTTCCAGTGGGCGCGGCGGGCGTTGTCGGCCTGGCGCCAGACGAGGACCACACCGGCTCCGACGAGCAGGGTGGGCCACACGTACCGTCCGGAGCTGCCGCCGACCTGGACCTTGGAGATGAAGATGCCCGCGCCGACGCACAGCGCGATCAGCGCGGTGATCTGGCCCCGCTCGGGCTTGCGCAGCCGCCGGGTGCCGTCGGGGAGGGTGTCGAAGAAGGAGCGGTGGCCGCTGCGGCCGCCGACGCCGAGCGGTACGAAGACCCAGAACGCGGCGTAGAGCAGCACGCCGAGGCCGTCGCCCCACATGAACAGGCCGAGGAAGGTGAGCCGCACCCAGACGACGGGCAGGCCCAGGTGCCCGGCGAGGCCGCGCGCGACTCCGCCGAGCATCCGGCCGTCGGCGCTGCGGTAGAGCTTGCGCTGCGGCGTCTCGTCGGAATCCGGTGCGTACGGCGGGCGGGGGGCGGCTGCTACGGGCATGTCACCGATGGTCACACGCGCGCGGTGCCCGTGACATCAGGGCAGCCCCCCAGTTCTCTCGGGGGGATATCAGGGTTGCGCCAGGGTAGATCCGGATGCCCGCGGCGGCGGCGGACCGTCACCATGTACGCATGACCGAAGTACACGATTCCCCGCCGCCGGACGCAGGAGCCGGCTCGAGCGCGGCCGGCCCGGGTGCCGGCTCCGCTTCGCCGCTCGCCGAGCGCCCTCCCCTGCGCCGCGGCAAGCGCGACAAGGTGCTCGCGGGCGTGTGCGGCGGGCTGGGCCGGTACTTCGACCTCGACCCGGTGATCTTCCGGATCGTGCTCGGCGTCCTCGCCGTCACCGGCGGGGTCGGTCTGATCTTCTACGGCTTCGCGTGGCTGCTGCTGCCCCAGGAGGGCGAGGAGGACAGCGAGGCGAAGAAGCTGCTGACCGGCCGGGTCGAGGGCTCGACGCTGGCGGCGGTCTTCGCCGCGCTGGTGGGCTGCGCCCTGTTCCTGTCGATGCTGGACAACGGCGCCCTGGCGGTCTTCTCCGTCCTGGCCGTCCTGGCGCTGGGCGGCGCGGCGTACTGGTCGCAGCGGCGGCGGAACGGGCTCGGGGCCGGGTCCGGGTCCGGGTCCGGTGCGGGCTCCGAGGAGAAGGCCGCGGCGGGCGTGGAGTTCGTGTACCCGGCGGCGACCCGCACCGGGCACCGCACCGTGCACAGTCCGGCGCCGCCCGAGACCCAGGCGCCGCCCGTGCCCGGCGCCCCGTCCTGGTGGCGGGATCCGCTGGTCAAGGACGGCACCACGGGGCCGGTCGGCTCGACGGGGTACCTGTGGGGCCCCGAGGACTCGGTCCCCGGCGGTCCCGGCGGTCCCGGCGGCGATCCGGCCGCGCCCGCGGCGCCGGAGTACGGGAAACAGGTCCGCAGGGAGCCGCGGGGCGGTATCGGCGGCCGGGTGTTCGTGCTGGCCCTGCTGGCCTGGGGCATCGGTACCGCTTCGGTCTGGGAAGGCAGCACCCTGAGCCACGCCCTGCAGGTCGGCTTCGCCTGCGCCCTCGCCGTCTTCGGCCTCGGGCTCGCGGTGAGCTCGGTCAAGGGCCGCACCGGCTTCGGCACCGTACTGCTCTCGGTGATCACCGCCGGACTGCTGGCCGGGGCGGTGGCCCTGCCCAAGGAGATCGGCACCGACTGGGAGGACGTCGTCTGGCGGCCGGCCGCGGTGGCCGACGTACGGCCCGTGTACACGGCGGACAGCGCGGTGGCCACCTTGGACCTGAGCCGCCTGGACGTCCCCAAGGGCACCACCCTGCCCGTCCACGCACGGATCGAGGCCGGACGGCTCAAGGTGATCCTGCCCAGGGAGGTCACCGCCCCGACCGAGGTCAAGGTCAGGCTGGGCGACATCCAGATGCCCGGCGAACCGCACGGGTCGATACGCGTGCGGACCGGCGGCGAGACCCGGACCGAGACCCTGCAGCCCTCCCCGGGCACCGAGGCGGGCGGCACGATCGAATTGCACCTGAGCGCGGGTGTGGGACAGGTGGAGGTGGCCCGTGCGGCGTCATGAGTTCCAGCCGGGACGGCTGATCGCGGGACTGGTCCTGATGGCGGCCGGGGTGCTCTATCTCCTCGGCGCGGCGGGCGAGGCCGACCCGCCCTGGTTCTTCGTCCTCATGATGACCGCGGGCGGTCTTGCCTTCGCCGCCGTCACCGGTCTGGTGACCTACGCGGTGCGCCGCGACCGGCGCGAGCGGATCAGCGAGTCGGGCGGGTCCAGCGGGTCCGGCCGCTCCGGCGGGAGGTGATGTCACGCCCATCATGACAGGTCAGAGGGTGTTTTCGTAGGACGAAGGGCACAGGCGAACAGCCTTGTCCGGCTCCCTGCGCCGCCCCCAGACTCTCCGTCATGGATCACTCGGGGAAAGTCGATCAGGACGACATCGTGCGGGCACGCAATGTGCTGCTCTCGTCGGGACGCCTCTACCCACGGGACAAGGTGGACGCCTACCGGGTGCTGGCCCAGGTCAGCCCCGCCGCCTACCTGCCCCTCCTGGCCAGGGCTTTGCAGCACCTGAGTTACGAGGGCGGCAGAACGCATCCGGCCGCCCTCGCGCTGTGCGAGGAGGCGGTGGCCGCCGCGCGGGCCATCGATCCGGCCGAACCCGCCCGCGGGGATGTCCTGTACGAGGCCCTCAACACGTGCCAGCGCGAGCTGTACCGTGCGGGCCGGCGCGCCGAAGGGCTCGCCATGCGCGCCGAGATGCTCGCCATCGGCCGCGCGGAGGCCGAACTGGCCGGGGAACCCCTGGTCGCGGGGCTGAGCACGTGGGCGGCCGGTCTTTCCGAGGAGGGCCGGTATGCCGAGGCGGCCGATGCCATGACCGAGCTGGTTCCGGTGCTCCTGCCCGACGGGTCCCGCAGCGGGGCTCTCGCCTGGCCCCTCCTGGAGTGGGCCGCCGTTCTCCATGAGGCCGGCCGGTCCGGTGAGGCCCGCGACGCGTTCGAGACCCTCGTCGGTGTGCAGTCCGCCGAGGCGGCGGGAGACGACCGCGACCGGATGATCTCCCTGCTCCACACGCTCATCGGGTACGCACGGATGCTCGACGCCCACGGTCTGGACGAACGGGCGGGCCTCGTAAGAGAAGAGGCGCTCGCCCTGCTCACGGAGCTGGCCGGCCGCGGTGCGCGGTACTCCGGGGGCGGCTACGAGGTGTCGTTCTGGGCGGTGGTGCTGTCCATGCCCGGCGCCGGAAGCGACCGGCCGGCGCCCGGTGAACCGCGTCCGCCTTCGGGCGCGGATCCCATGTACTGGTCGCCCGACATCAAGGAACGCTACTTCGACAGCCGTCACGCCCTCCGCGAAGAGGTGGACGCCCTCGCCGCCCGGGCCGCCGAAGACCCGGACCGGCACCTGGCCGAACTGGTCCGGCTGCACCGGGTCCTCACCGTCCGCTCCACCGTCTACTGGCGGTACCGGACCCATCTGTTCGCGGAGCAGGTGCGCCCCCTCTTCGACGAAGGAGTGGAGCTGGCCCGCCGGCTGTCCCTGCACGACCCGGCAGCCGGAACACGGACGCTGGCCGGCAGCCTGATCGACCGGTCGGCCTTCCACGTCGCCGTCGGCGAGCTGGGGCCCGCCCTCGACGACTTCCGCGAGGCACTGGGTCACCCGCGGGCGGCGAACTGACCGGGACCGCTCCCCTCAGGTGGTGATCCTCAGGCGGTGGCCCTCCGCCTGCCCCTGATCAGGGCGTCCAGGGACCACAGGGGCGCCCCGGCGAGGATCAGCGGGGTCCAGGCCATCAGGTAGATCAGGTCGTTGCCGTAGTAGTAGGGGGTCACCGCCCAGGACACGGTGAGCCACAGGCTGAGCGAGATCAGGGCTCCGCCGACGGATGCGATCCGCGTCAGCAGTCCGGCCAGGACGCCCAGGCCGACGAGGAGCTCCCCGATGGCCAGGGCCACGGCGAAGCCGACGGGTGCCTTCAGGGCCAGGTCCACCATGGCGGGGATCGCCGAGGTGTCGCGCACCCCCTGCATCAGCTCGCCGATGGAGCCGCTGCCGGTGGCGGAGAGGAAGGCGGAGTCGGTCAGTTTGTCCAGGCCTGCGTAGACGAAGGTCACGCCGAGGAAGATCCGCAGGGGCAGGAGCGCGTGGCGGGCGGCGAGCTCGCGCAGACCGTGCAGACCGTGCGGGCCGCTCGGTCCGGTGGGTGCGTCAGGGGCGCCGGAGGGGACGTCAGTTCGGGTCACGCCGCTATGTGTACCCGCTTCACTCCGCCACGTCGATGGTGCAGCGGTTGGATTCCACCCCCGCGGCGGTGACGACCTGGATCTCGATCCGCCCCGGCTCGACTTCCGCCGGTACCGGCACGGTCAGCACGGCGTCGGACGGGTTGGTGAACCCGCCCGCCACCGGGACCAGCGGTACGTGCACATGGACCGCACCCACCCGGACCACCAGCCGGGCCAGCATCTCCGGCGTCTGCGCCCCCGGCGGGACGAAACCCACTCCGCGGATCTCGATGTCGTCCCCGGGGCGGATCGCCGCGTCCAGATCCCCGGGCTCGCGTCTGCGCACCACCGACAGGACCAGCGGGCGGCTGCCCTCGGCGTACTTCGCCGCCAGGTACACGGCCGCCGACAGGGCCACCAGCAGCGCCATCGCCCACGGCAGGGCCGGCAGCCGGTCCGGGAAGCGGGCCAGCGAGACCCCCGCGAAGCCCAGCACCACCGTGGAGACCAGCACGTACTGGGCGTCCGGGAAGGAGCCCCGGCCGGCGTCGTCCGTGAGCAGGTCCGCCCCGGTCGGCCGGTCCGCCGGCAGCTTCTGGAGCCGCTGGCTCATGATCCGTACGGAGACCACCCGGCGCACCAGCACCGCGACGGCCGAGGTCAGCCCGAGCACCGCCAGCAGCGGCAGCGCCCGGTCGAGCGCGAGCCCCTCGTACAGGGCCTGGCGCTCCGGCCCCGGCGAGGAGGCCGCGAGCCGCAGCGCGGGCAGCAGCGTCGCGAAGGCGGTGAGCACGAGCCAGGCGCTCGGCACGGCCTTCGAGGTGGACAGCCGGTTGTCCTCGCCGACCAGCGGGGCCAGCAGCCCGCCGCGGACGGTCTGCGCGCGGGCCGCCACCGTCAGCAGGGCGGCCAGCACGAGCGCGGCCAGCAGCCCGGCGGTGCGCGTCGTGGACCAGCCGGTGCCGAGCGCGGTGCCGACCTGGACCAGGAGCAGCACCCCCGCGGCGATCCACACGGCGAGGACGGCCCGCCGGGAGAACAGGTAGAGCCAGGAACTTCCCGCCTCCCGGCCCCGGTCGGCGACCGTCCGGGCCGACAGGGTCAGCTCGTCGGAGACCCACTGGCGGGAGGCCCCGAGGGAGTGGGCCACGGCGGCCGGAACCCCCTGCCCGGAGGCGAACTCGTCGCGCTTGGCCAGGAAGGCCGCGACCGCACGGCGGTGCCCCTCTCGAGTGCAGTCCTCGCAGGCGCAGGCCGCGGTATGGGTGCTTCTGGACATCTCTTGGACAGCCACGAACGTGCCGCCTCTCTGAACAGCGGTGCAATGCCAGCGAATTGTGCACCACTGCGGCAGTGTTCCGGATTGCGCACGATGTCAGAGCAGGTGATTAACCGTTCATGATGTTGACGGACCTGCTCCGGCGCCCTCCAGCAGCGGCTGGCAGTTCGCCCAGGCCGCCAGATCCGAGCCGAACCGCTCCCGGGTCACGAGCGCACCGTGGTGGCTGATGAGCACCGCCTTTCCGGCCGCCCGCGCGATCAGCTGCACCTGCGCGGCCCGCTCCGCCGCGATGAACCACCAGGCGGCGGCCTCCACCGAATCGCCGACCGTCAGCAGCCCGAGGTTGCGCAGCACCAGCGCCTTGTAGGGGCCGAGCGCACTCGCGATCCGCTCGGGGTCCGCGTCGCCACCGCCGGCATACTCGTCGAGCAGCGCGTGGTCCTCGTAGAAGGCGCAGGCCTCCTGGGTGACGGGGGCGAGGAGTTCGCCGAGCGCGGCGAGCGCCCTGCCGTACGGGGCCTGCGTGCGCACGACGGCCACCACGGCGGGCCGGGCCCGGTGGACGGCCGCGTGCACGGCGAAGGCCAGCTGGTTGACCCTGCGTCCGCCCTGCCGGACCCGCCCCTCCCCGTCGACCAGCAGCAGGTCCTCGGGGCCGATCGCGCCGAAGGCCCGGCCGAAGGGGTTCACCCAGTAGCAGTCCTCGAACTCCGGGTCCCGGGCGCTGACGTGCCCGCCCACCCCGTCCTCGTACCCGAGCCTCCCCAGCAGCCGCAGCACCCCGGCGAGCCGCTCCTTGCGGTGCGCGCGCTCCTCGGAGGCGGTGGCGAACACCGGCGGCATCTCGAAGCCCAGCCGCTCGACGGGCACGGGGGCGGGTGCCGGTGCCCGTACAGGTGCGGATCCGGGTGCGGGTGCGGGTCGCTCGGTCATGGCCCCTCCTTCAAGGTCGCGGCGCAAAGTACCGGCGACCGCCCGAAGAGGCCATAGAAGAGGCCGTGGAAGAGGCGTACACGCGACGAGGCCGCCGCTCCCTGCGCGGGAGCGGCGGCCTCGTCACCTACAGCGGGCGGGTGGGGACTACTCCCACTCGATGGTGCCCGGCGGCTTGCTCGTGCAGTCCAGGACCACGCGGTTGACGTCCGGCACCTCGTTGGTGATGCGGGTGGAGATCCGCGCGAGCACCTCGTACGGCATGCGCGTCCAGTCCGCGGTCATCGCGTCCTCGGAGGAGACGGGGCGCAGCACGATCGGGTGGCCGTACGTACGGCCGTCGCCCTGGACGCCGACGCTGCGGACATCGGCCAGCAGGACGACCGGGCACTGCCAGATCTCGCGGTCCAGGCCGGCCGCCGTGAGCTCGTGGCGGGCGATGGCGTCGGCCTCGCGGAGCAGGTCCAGGCGCTCCTTGGTGACCTCGCCGACGATGCGGATGCCGAGGCCGGGGCCGGGGAACGGCTGGCGCTGGACGATCTCGGCGGGCAGGCCGAGCTCCTGGCCGACCATCCGGACCTCGTCCTTGAACAGCTGGCGCAGCGGCTCGACGAGCTCGAACTCGATGTCCTCGGGGAGCCCGCCCACGTTGTGGTGGGACTTGATGTTGGCCGTGCCGGTGCCGCCGCCGGACTCGACCACGTCCGGGTACAGGGTGCCCTGGACCAGGAAGGCCACCGCCGGGCCGTCCTCCTGGAGGATCTCCAGCTGGGCCTGCTCGAAGACGCGGATGAACTCGCGGCCGATGATCTTGCGCTTGGTCTCCGGGTCGGAGACCCCGGCCAGCGCGTTCAGGAAGCGCTCCTGGGCGTCGACGACCTTCAGCTGCACGCCGGTGGCGGCGACGAAGTCCTTCTCGACCTGCTCGGTCTCGCCCTTGCGCATCAGACCGTGGTCCACGTACACGCAGGTGAGCTGCGAGCCGATGGCCTTCTGCACGAGGGCCGCGGCGACCGCGGAGTCCACGCCGCCGGACAGGCCGCAGATGGCGCGCTTGTCGCCGACCTGCGCGCGGATGAGGGCGACCTGCTCCTCGACGATGTTGCCGGGGGTCCAGGTGGGCTTGAGGCCGGCGCCGCGGTAGAGGAAGTGCTCCAGGATCTGCTGGCCGTGCGTGGAGTGCATCACCTCGGGGTGGTACTGCACGCCGTAGAGCTTCTTCTCGTCGTTCTCGAAGGCCGCGACCGGGACGACGTCGGTCGACGCGGTGACGGTGAAGCCCTCGGGAGCGGCGGAGCAGGCGTCGCCGTGCGACATCCACACCGACTGGTTCTCGGGGGTGCCCTCGAACAGGGTGGATCCGGCCTTGGAGACGGCCAGCGGGGTGCGGCCGTACTCGCGCGAGCCGGTGTTGTCGACGGTGCCGCCGAGGGTGACCGCCATGAGCTGGAAGCCGTAGCACATGCCGAAGACGGGGACGCCGGCCTCGAAGATCGCACCGTCGAGCTGGGGGGCGCCCTCCTCGTACACGGAGGACGGACCGCCGGACAGGATGATCGCCTTCGGGTTCTTGGCGAGCATCTCGGCCACGGGCATCGTGCTGGGCACGACCTCGGAGTAGACCCGTGCCTCGCGGACGCGGCGGGCGATCAGCTGCGCGTACTGGGCGCCGAAGTCGACGACGAGAACCGTGTCCGGGGCGCTGTCGTGGGTGGCGAAGGTGGCTTCTGGCACGGGGCAGGCCTTCCGGCGGAAGAGGGGGTTGTTTTGTCGATTCTAACGGGGGACGGATACCCCTCTTCGTCTCACTGTCCGAACCGGCTTGGCACGGAGCGGGACAGAGGGTCATAATCCCTCCATGCGCAAGCAGCTGAGCTTCCTCTTTACCTATGGCACCGGCCGGTCCGGTCGCCATGGGTCATCGTGATGCTCTCTTGAGCCACTGACTTCCCAGAGCGCCCCGGTCCGACAG
>NZ_JBHXKA010000143.1:0-19935 GCF_042722885.1 Streptomyces sp. NPDC058401 | reverse complement strand
GGGTGTGGGCGCGGGGGTCGGGGGGGGGGCTGGGGTGGCGGGGCCCGGGGGGGGGGGGGGGGGGGCCCCCGGGGGGGGGCCGCCGCGGGGCCCGGGGGGGGCGGGCCCCGCGCGGCGGCCCGGGGGCCCGGGGGCGCACGGATCAGAGGGAGCCGTTGCCCTTGATCAGCTGCTGGTACCAGAAGAAGCTGTCCTTGCGGATGCGGCGGAGCTCCTTGAGGTCGAACTCGTCGCGGTCGACGTAGATGAAGCCGTAGCGCTTCGCCACGCCCTGGTGGGTGGAGATCAGGTCCATGGCCGACCAGGGGTGGTATCCGATGACGTCCACCCCGTCCGAGACGGCCAGGCGCATCTGCTCGATGTGCGCGGAGAGGTAGGCGATCCGGTAGTCGTCGTGGATCTCGCCGTCCTCGACGGTGTCGAAACCGCCCAGCCCGTTCTCGGTGACCATGATCGGCAGCCGGTAGCGGTCGTAGACGTCGCGCAGGGTGGTGCGGAAGCCGACCGGGTCGATCTCCCAGCCGAACTCGGTCGTGGCCAGGTGCGGGTTGCTCACGGCGCGGAAGACGCCGCTCTCGCCGACCGCGAGCTGCTGGTCGCCGCCCTCGTAGGTGACGGCTCCGTCGTCGAGGGGCGCGGCGACGGTGGCGGTCGTGTAGTAGTTCAGCGCGAGGTAGTCGGCGCGGCCGGCCGCCAGGACCTCCAGGTCGCCGTCGGCGATCTCGGGGGCGATGCCGCGCTCGGTCATCCAGGCCCAGGCGGTCGGGTTGTAGCTGCCGTACGCGGCCATGTCGAGGTACAGCCAGTTGCGGATGGCGTTGTAGTCGGAGGCCGCGAGGACGTCCTCGGGCTTGCTGGTGGCCGGGTACACGACGGAGATGTTCGGCGCCGGACCGATCTTGGCCGCGGGCAGCATGTCGTGGCACATCTTCGTCACGCGGGCCTGGGCCACCATCATGTGGTGGTTCTGCTGGTACAGCTCGCGCTTCGGGTCGTCGGAGGTGGTGGCACTGGTACCGATGGCGGCGCCGTGCAGGATCATCATGTTCTGCTCGTTGATGGTCAGCCAGTGCCTGACCTTGCTGCCGTACTCCTCGAACAGCACCTCGCAGTAGCGGGCGAAGGCGTCGATGGTCGAGCGGGAGGTCCAGCCGCCCTTGTCCTGGAGGGCCTGCGGCAGGTCGAAGTGGTAGACGGTGACGACCGGTTCGATGCCGTGCGCGAGGAGGGCGTCGAAGAGGCGGTGGTAGAAGGCGATGCCGTCCGGGTTCACCGCTCCGTCGCCGTCCGGGACGATCCGGGTCCAGGCGATGGAGAGACGGTAGGCCTTCAGGCCCAGCTCGGAGAAGAGCTTCACGTCCTCCTCGAAGCGGTGGTAGTGGTCGGCGGCGACCTTGAAGTCGGTGGTGCCCTCGGGGTAGTTGCCGCGGGCGTCCTGGACGGACGGGCCCTTGCCGTCGGTGTCCCAGGCGCCTTCCACCTGGTAGGCAGAAGTCGCGGCGCCCCAGAGGAAGTCGGGGCGGAAGGCGGCGGGGGTCTTGTGGTCCATGTGCGGATCTCCTTCGGGGGTACGTGGATCAGGGCGCGGGGGGCGGCGTGCGGAGCGTGCGTCCGTGTGCGCCGCAGGGCCGGGGGCGTCAGCCCGCCGGGGTGAGGGCGTGCTCCGGGCTGAGGGACAGGAGCACCGTGCTGTGCTCGACTTCGGAGTGCGCGGTGGTCCGTACGACGCCCGTGCCGGCCGCGTCGAGGACGATCACCATCGTGGTGGTGTCGTAGCCGGCCGCCTCGACCGCGGCCAGGTCGACCTCGCCGAGCGGGTCACCGAGCCGGACGTGGTCGCCCTGCCGGACGGCGGTGGTGAAGTGCTCCCCGCCGAGCCGCACCGTGTCGATGCCGATGTGGACGAGGACCTCCACGCCCTCGGGGGAGCGGAGCCCGTAGGCGTGCGGCATGACGCTGACGACCGTGCCGTCGATCGGCGCGTGCACCTCGCCGGAGGTCGGGGCGACGGCCGCGCCGTCACCCAGGGTGCCGGAGGCGAACACCGGGTCCGGCACGTCGGTCAGGGCGAGGACCCTGCCCTCGACCGGAGTGGCGACCTCGAAGGCCTCACCGGCGGGCTGTTCGGCGGCGGGACCGTGGGCTCCGGTGGCGAGACCGTCGGCTTCGGTGGCGGCACGGGCGAGACCGTCGGCTTCGGCGGCACCGTCGGCTTCGGCGGTGTCCTCCGCGATGTCCTTGAAGCCCAGGGCCATCGTGAGCCCGAAGGACAGGGCGACGGCGACGCCGACACCGATCAGCTGGAGGGCGAAGCTGCCGACCTCCAGGTAGGCGGAGAGGGACAGCAGGCCCGGCATGATGTACGCGGTCGAGGCCGAGCCGCCCGCCGAGGCGATGCCCCCGCCGACCGCGCCGGCGATGCAGGCGTACACGAAGGGCTTCTTCAGGCGCAGGTTGACGCCGTAGACCGCGGGCTCGGTGATGCCCGCGAGGAAGCTGCTGACGGCGGCCGGACCGGCGAGCTTCTTCAGGCTCTTGCTGCGGGTGCGGAGCATGACCGCCAGAACGGCTGCGCCCTGGGCGGCCGAAGCGGCGACCAGCGGCCCGTAGAGGAGGGAATGCCCTTGGACGGCAAGGTCGTTGGCCATCATCGGGACCAGGCCCCAGTGGATGCCGAAGACGACCATGATCTGCCAGGTGCCGCCGAGGACGGCCCCGGCGACGGCCGGGCTGAGACCGAACAGCCAGCCGATCAGGCTGGAGGCTCCCTGGCCGGCCCAGTCCGAGGCCGGGCCGATGGTGAGCAGGGTCAGGGGCACCATGAGGAGGATCGTCAGCATCGGGGTGATGAAGTTGCGGATGCTGGAGGGCAGCGCCCTGTCGAGGCCGCGTTCCACGAAGCTCTGCACGTACACGGCGAGGATCACCGGGATGACGGAGGAGGCGTAGGCGACCATCACCATCGGGACGCCGAAGAAGGAAACCGGACCGCCGGCCTCGTTCAGGGCTCCGATCGCCGGGTAGACCAGCGATCCCGCGATGGCCATGGCGGTCCACTGGTTGGCGCCGAACCGCTTCGCGGCGGTCACGGCCAGCAGCACCGGCAGGAAGAAGAACACGCCGTCGCCGGCCGCGTTCAGGACGGTGAACTCCTGTGAGGTCTCGGCGACCAGCCCGAGCTTGGTGACCAGCACGATCGTGGCCTTGAGCAGTCCCGCGCCGGCCAGCGTCCACAGGAACGGAGTGAAGATGCTGGAGATGACGTCGACCAGCCGCGTCAGCGGATTGCCGCCCGCCTTGCCCGTGGCCGCGGCGTCCTTCGTCCGGGCCTTGTCCGAGCCGAGCCCGGAGATCCTGCCGATCTCGGCGTAGGCCTTGGCCACGTCGTTTCCGATGACCACCTGGAACTGGCCGCCGCTCTCGACGACGGTGATGACACCGGGGGCCGCCTCGACGGCCGCTCTGTCCGCCTTCGACGCGTCCTTCAGGACGAAGCGCAGCCGGGTGGCGCAGTGCCCGAGGGATTCCACATTCGATTCGCCGCCGACGCCTTCGAGTACGGCGGGCGCCGTCTTTCCGTAATCCACGATGAGTTCTCCCTGCATCGCGTTGGAACGAACCCGGAACGTCTTCGGTCCGAGGTCCCCTCAGTCTTGACGAGGTCAACGGAAGGCAAAGGAAGTCGAAGGTCCCGAAGGAGGCGACCTTTGTGCCCCTCGTACGCACCGTTCTCAACAAGCTTTATCCACAGGCCAGTTCGCTGCGTGGCGACATGGCCCGGATCGGGCCCTTCGGTCTTCCGGGAGGGGACCTTCAGCCCCTGTCCCCGGAGGGTCCGACGGCGGAAGAGTGCACGGGGAGGGCCCGGTCCCGAGGCGTCGCCTCCCGGGCTCCGTGACATCGAGATGCACCCGAGGCTCGGTTCACCCGAAGGAAGGCCCCTCATGCGCTCCGCTCATCCGACGACGGCATCCAGGCCGCCAAGCCCGACCACTCCGACGGATCCGGCGCCTACGAGATGCGCCGCGCCCTCTGCGCCGCCGGCGCCGACGTGGTGGTGATGGCGCCCTGGCAGGTGCAGAGCGGGCGCGGAACCGCCGTCACCAACCACGGAGTACTGACCGTCCAGCAGCGCGAGCGCATGCCCGCCGGGTACGAGAACGACTGCGCGGGCGCACCCTCGGGCGCCCCGGTCTTCGGCGTCTGCCTGGCCGACGGCCCGTGCCGCCCCGACGCGCCGAGCGCGACCCCCGCCGACACCGTCAAACTGGCCCTGCGCGGCGGACTCGCCGCCAAGGCGGGCTGGAACGACGCCCCCGACCTGGTGGTCACCGGCATCAACTCCGGCCTCAACGTGAGCTCTTCGGTCAACGACTCCGGCACCGTCGGAGCGGCGATCGCCGCCATCGACATCGGCGTACCGGCCGTGGCCTTCAGCGCCTCCGCGAACGCGGACATGAGCGCGCACCCCGTGGAGAACTACCGGGCCACCGCCGCGTTCGGAGCCGAGTTCCTCGCCGGACTGAAGAAACACCGGCTGCTCACCGACGCGTTCGCCCTGAAGGTGGACTACCCCGACATCAGCGCCGGTGCGCAGGCCCGGCCGCCGGTCTGGACCCGGGTCGGCTCCGGCGCGTACGCCTACCACGGCTACGTGCGCAACGGCGGCGGGGACGGCTTCGAGATCGCCCTCGGCGACTGCGCGTCGGCGAACCCCGGCAGCGCGGAGTGCGTGGAAGGCCGCCCGGACGCCGACTCCACGGCAGTCCTCGGCGGCGCCGTCTCGGTCACCCCCGTCACCTCCGACCGGACGTACGGCACGGCCGTCGACGCGAAGAAGCTGCTGAAGAAGACCGAGCAGTACGTGAAGAAGTCCGCCCCCCGCTCCTGAGGTCCACGCGTCAGCCCCGGCCCGGCCTGCGAGCCGCGGGCGGAGAACCACGAGAACCAGAACCACGAGAACCACGAGAACCACGAGGACGGAACGCCACATGAAGATCGTCATCGCGCGGGACTACGAGGACCTCAGTCGTACCGCGGCCGACATCGTCCTCGGGGAGATGCTGCACGACCGGCGGGTCAACATGGCCCTCACCGCGGGAGCGAGCCCCGCGGGTGCGTACGGGATCGTCACCGAGAGGCTGCGCGGGAACCCCGGAGCCTTCTCCGACGTGCACTTCTACAACTTCGACGAGGTGCCGCTCGCCGGGAGGGAGCGCGGGGTCACCCTCTCCGCGTTGTACGAGCACCTCTACGGGCCCGGTGGCGTACCGGACACCAACATCCACCCGCTCACCGTCGCGAACCACGCCTCCGTGGCCCGGGAACTGCACGGGAACGGCGGGCTGGACCTGATGCTCATCGGACTCGGCGCGGACGGCCACTTCTGCGGGAACATGCCGTACGCCACCCGCTTCGACCAGGAGATCTATACCTACGAGCTCAAGGACTCCTACCCTTGGTACGAGGACGCCCTGCGGCTGCTGCCCGATCCCGCCGAGGTCCCCTCGCACGTGGTGACGATGGGTGCGGCCATGCTCGCCAAGGTGCGGCGCCTGGTGCTGATCGTGAGCGGCGCTGCCAAGGCGGAGGCCCTCGCCGGCATGCTGGAGCGCGAGATCTCGACCGATTTCCCGGCGACCATCCTGCGTACGCACCCCAACCTCGTCGTCGTCGCCGACCGGGAGGCGGCGTCGAGGCTGGGCTGATCCGGCGGCGGCGAGGGGCGGATCCCGGTCGGCCCGGGGTCCGCCCCTCGGCTCGTTCGGGGGCGGGGCGCTTCCTCTAGAACCAGGTGAGGGTGAGGGGGAAGGTGGTGGTGGCGGTGGTCGGGGTGGTGTCGGTGGCGGTGGCGGTGATCTGGAGGGTTCCGGTGGCCCAGGGTTTGCCGGTGATGCGGCCGGTGGTGGTGTCGAGGGTGAGGCCCCAGGGGAGTGCGGTGGCGGTGTAGCGGACGGGGGGTTTCCCGCCGGTGGTGGTGAGCTGGATGGTGCAGTTCTGGTTGAACTTGCAGTTCTGCGGGCCGGGGTTGGCCAGCTTCAGATCACCGGGTGTGGGAGTGGGCGTTGGGGTGGGCGTCGGAGTCGGGGTCGGCGTGGGCGTCGGCGTGCCTTCGCAGCCCGGGGTGGCCTCCGGGGGGAGCGGGACGCGCCAGATCTGGGTGTCGTTCTCCGAGCCGACGAGCAGGCTGGTGCAGTCGAGGTACGTCACCGTCTCGCCCTGCGACTGCGCGGGCAGGGTCACGTCCGCGAGCTTGGTGCCCGTGGTGTCGTACACCGAAGCCGTGTTGGCGCCCAGCGGCCCGCCGCTGCGCAGGGTGTACGAGGCCCCCGACGGGGAGAAGGCGCCGTCGGTGGCGAAGACCGGCCCCGGCCGGACGGCGGTGAGGGTGTTCGGCTGACCAGGGACTGGCGACAGCGGCGCCTGGTACAACTGGCCCGCCGCGCCGATGAGTTTGGTCGCGATGTGGATCCGGCCGGTGACGGGGTCGGCGAGCAGGGATTCGGCGTCGTGCTTCCCGTCGGGGTACGCGAAGCGGTACGTCACCGGTGTCACGGAGGCGTTGGCGAGCTGGTCGGGCTCGGTGAAGGAGTGCACGGTGATCTCGGCGCGATTGCCGAAGTTGTCCCCGATGTCGCCGACCAGGATGGCGGGCCGGCCCGCGGAGTCCTTGCCGATGGCCAGCCCTTCCCAGTCGGTGTTGCCGACCCCGGAGACCGTGTACGTGGCCTTGAGCAGGCCGGTGGCGCCGCTGCAGTCGATGGCGAAGACCTGGTTGGTGTTCCCGCTGTCGTTGACGGCGTAGAAGACGCCGGGGTGCTTGCGGCTCATGGCGAGCCCGCTGAGCTCGGCCAGGCCGCCGGGGAGCGTGCACCGTCGTTCGGGAGCGGCGGCGGCTCCGGGAGCGGCGCCTGCGGCGCCGCCGGACGGGGGTGCGGAGACGGGCGCCGGGGTGGCCGCGGCGGCGGGCCCGGCGGCGGGGCCGGTCAGCCAGGCCGCGGCCGGCAGGACCGCGGCGAGTGCCGCGGTGGCGAGTGCGGCGACGCGCGGGGGCGTGAGGAGTAGTCGGGACATGCCCCCATGTGAGGGGGTGTCAGGTCGGTGCGCCAGGGGCAATCGCCGCCCGTTCGAGCATCGTTCAATGCCGGGCGGGCATGTCCGGCCGTCGGGTGGGGCCCTCCGGTCGGCCCGCCCGGCGCCTGCGGTGCGCACGGTGCGCGCGGTGCCCGCGGTGCGCGAGGTGCGTGGCGGTGAGTGTGGCCCGTGCGGTCACCGGGAGGGCTCGCGTACGGGGGCCTTGTGCCGGGCGTGCGCGATGAAGGCGCGGGCCGCGCGGCTCAGCGGCCGGCGGGCGTGCGCGATGCCCACCGGGCGGAGCAGGGGAGGGGTGAAGGAACGTATCTCCGCCCGGCTGCCGAAGGCCCTGGCGACCACGTCGCGGTACCAGATGAGGGAGCCGCGGCCGTCGGTCACCCCGGTCACCCAGCCGAGGCGTTCGTCCACCTCCAGACAGGGCACCGGACGCACGCCCAGACAGCTGAACATGGCCTCCATCTCGGTGCGCCGGCCGGTCCCGGGGGTGGGCAGCACCATGGGCAGCCCGTCGAGTGCGCGGAAGGGTAACGGGTCGGGCAGCGCGGACCCCACGGGGGAGATGAGCACCACCTCGCGCTCCTGGATGAAGTGGGTGGTGAGGTCCTTTTCGAGAGGGAGGTCCACGAGGGCCAACTCGGCCCGGCCCTGGGTGATTTCCTCGACGACGGCCTCGCGGCTGTCGTACTGGTGGAGTCTGACGTCGAGACCGGGGTGCCGCTCGGTGAAGGCGTGCACCAGCTCGGAGGCCAGGTCGAGTGCCAGCGTGGGCGTGGTCACCAGGGACAGGGCGGCCCTGGCGCCCAGTCCGTGGGGAGTGCCGATGTCGTCGATGGCCTCCACCGCGCCGAGCACGGTACGGGCCAGCCGGACGACCCGGGCCCCTTCCGGTGTGAGGTCCACCCCCCTTCCCCGGCGGGCGAGGAGATCGACCCCGAGGTCGCGCTCCAGGGCCTGGACGGCACGGGACAGGGCGGACTGGGCGACGAAGACGGAGGCCGCCGCGCCGGTGATGGAACGGCAGTCGGCGACGGCGACGAGATAGCGGAGCTGGGCGAGGGTGGGGGTCATGACCGGACGGTAACCGGGCCAGGGTGTACCTGTAAGACCGCGTCGGGTGAACAACCATCTTGCTGCGCAAAGGTGTTCATGCCGGGCCGGTGACAACTCATACCGGTGCGGCATGAGCCCCGGCGGCCGAGGCCTGTCGGCGGGCCGGCCGAAGACGGGCCTACTGTGCCCGACGCCCCAGGTCAGGGCCTCGGCGGGAGTGGGCCGACGGCATGACCGGGGGTCGGTCCGGGGGAGCGGAGGTCGTCCGGGGTGCGAAGTGAACGCCTCCGGATGGCCGTTGACAGTGCGGGGCCGCCGCCGCACGATGCATCCCGGCAACAGGGAATTTGACCACCGCTCAACCCTGTCCCCGCCGGATCGCCCGGCCGTTTCGTGCGCCGTCCGCCCCGGATCCCCGGCGGGAGGGCGTCTCGTTCGCCGTACCTCTCGCATGCCCTGCCGGGTCGTCCAGCGCCCTCCACCTCCTTCGTCGGTTGCCATCGCCCCACCGTTCTCCCCGTCCTCCGTTCCGCACCGCGCCATGTCACACAGCACTGGAAGAGGAGCGCCCGTGTCCCCCCAGCCCGAGCCGTCCCCCCAGCCCCCGCGTGCCCTTCCGCCCCGGCAGTCCCCGCCGGCCCCACGGACGGCGAGGCCTTCACGGACACCGCGACGTCAGCGATCTGCACGGGAGGAGCCCGCACCGGAGCGATCCGCGCCGCCCGGGGATTCCGTACCGCCCGGCGGGTCCGTACTGCCCGGGGATTCCGTACCGCCCGGTGCGCACGTGCCGCCCGGGGATTCCGTACCGCCCGAGCGGTCCGCGAAGGCCGAGCGGTCGGGGGAGCAGCGAGCGCCACGGCGGGAACGGAGCGAGCCGTCGGGGTCCCGGCCGTCGGGGTCCCAGCCCTCCGGGCGGTCGGCTTCCGTACGGCACCCCGGTCGGCTCCGAGCGGCCGACCGTGACCTGGTCGTCGCGGTCAGCCCCTTCGAGGAGCCCAACCCGCGGATCGTCATCGCCGCCGAGCGCGCCGGCGCCCTGGGCCTGCTCGACCTCGGCCGCGACGCCGGGTCCGCGCGGAGCGCCATGGCCGACATCGCCCGCCGCCTCGTAGGCGGCCGTTACGGGGTACGGGTGCCCGCGGGCTGCCCCGTCCGGCCCGGGGAGTTGCCGGCCGAGGTGGACACGGTGCTGCTCGCCGACCCCGCGCAGCACACCCCGCAGGCGGTGGCCGACTGGGCGGCCGCCGCCGGGCGGCCCCGGGTGTGGGCCGAGGTCACCGATCCGGCCCGGGCCGGGGCCGCGGTGGCCGCCGGGGTGGAGGCGCTCGTGGCCAAGGGGCACGAGGCGGGCGGCCGGGTGGGCGGGACCACCACCTTCGTCCTGCTCCAACAGCTGCTCGCAGAACCGGGGTTCGGGCTGCCCGTCCGGGCGTACGGCGGGATCGGGCCGCACACCGCGGCCGCGGCCGTCGCGGGCGGAGCCGCCGGAGTGCTGGTCGACGTACAACTGGCCCTCACGCCCGAGGGGGAGGCCGCGCTGCCCGCCGAAGTGGCCGCGGCCGTACGGGCCATGGACGGTTCAGAGACCAGGATGCTGGATGGCCACCGGGTGTACGCGCGCCCCGACCTGACCCCGCCGCAGGGTCCGGTCGCCACCCTGCTGGGCGCCCGGGACCTGCGGACGCAGCTGCTCCCGCTCGGGCAGGACGGAGCCTCGGCGGCCCGCCTGGCCGCCCGCCACCGGACGACCGGAGGCATCCTCCAGGCCATCCGGTCGGCCGTCGCGGGGCACCTGTCGGCTGCCGTACGGGTCCGGCCGCTGGGGGGCGGCCACGGCCCGGGGCAGCCGCTCCCGGTGGCGCAGGGGCCGATGACCCGGGTCAGCGACCAGGCGGCCTTCGCCGAAGCGGTGGCCGCCGGGGGCGGGGTCCCCTATCTGGCGCTCGCCGTCATGGAGGGGCCGCAGGTGCGCCGGCTCCTCGCCGAGACCGCCGAACGGCTCGGCGAGCGGCCCTGGGGCGTGGGGCTGCTCGGCTTCGCCCCGGCCGAGCTGCGGGCCGAGCAGCTCAAGGCCGTCGCCGAGGTGCGTCCGCCGTACGCGATCATCGCGGGCGGCACCCCCGGGCAGGCGGCCCCACTCGAAGCCGCCGGAACCCGTACCCACCTGCACGTTCCTTCGCCCGGCCTGCTGGAGCGGTATCTCGCCGACGGTGCACGGCGGTTCGTGTTCGAGGGGCTGGAATGCGGGGGACACGTCGGACCGCGCGCCTCGTTCCCGTTGTGGGAGGAACAGATCGAGCTGCTGCTCGGCTGCCCCGAACCCGGCGCGCTGGACGTGCTGTTCGCGGGCGGCATCCACGACGCCCGGTCCGCCGCGATGGCCGCCGCCGCGGCGGCCCCGCTGGCCGAACGGGGAGCGCGCATCGGGGTGCTCATGGGCACCGCCTACTTGTTCACCGAGGAGGCGGTGGCGGCCGGCGCGGTCCTGCCCCGCTTCCAGCGGGCCGCACTGGAGTGCGCGGACACCGTACTGCTGCACACCGCACCGGGACACGCCACCCGCTGCGCGGTCACCCCGTACGCGGACACCTTCGAGGCCACCCGGCACCGGCTCGCCGAGGGCGGCGCCGAGCCGCGCGAGGTGTGGGAGGAGCTGGAGCGGCTCAACCTGGGACGGCTCCGGATCGCCAGCAAGGGGCTGCGCCGAGCGGCCGAGGGCGACGGACTGGAGTCGGTCGACGAGGAACAGCAGGGCTCCGAGGGGCTGTTCATGCTCGGACAGGCCGCCACCCTGCGCTCCGGTACCACCACGATCGCCGCTCTGCACGCCGAAGTCACCGAAGGTGCGACCGAGTTGCTGGACCGGCGGAACCGGGAACTCGCCGGTCTGCAACCCGCCGGGGACGAGGCGGGCGCGACGGACGCGACGGACGCCACCGGGGCCGCCGAGCGCCCCGATCCGCTGGACGTCGCCGTAGTCGGCATGGCCTGCGCCTACCCCGGCGCACCTGACCTCGCCGCCTACTGGGCGCGGATCCTCGACGGGAGCGATGCCGTGACCGAGGTCCCGGCCGAACGCTGGGACCCGCAAATCCACTTCGACCCCGACCCGGCACGGGCCGGGGAACGCACCCCGTCCCGCTGGGGCGGGTTCCTCGGCCCGATGCCCTTCGACGCCCTCGCGCACGGCATCCCGCCGGCCTCCCTCGCCGGCATCGAGCCCGTGCAGCTGCTCGCCCTGGAGATCTCGGCACGGGCCCTGGCGGACGCCGGGTACGGCAAGGGCCGGGAGTTCGACCGGTCCCGGACCTCGGTCGTCTTCGGTGCGGAGGCCGGCACCGAGCTGGCGGGCGCGTACGGGCTGCGCGCCCTGTACCCCGGCTACCTCGGCGAGATCCCGCCCGAACTGGACGAACAGCTCCCGCGGCTCACCGAGGACTCCTTCCCCGGGGTGCTCGCCA
Organism: Streptomyces sp. NPDC058401; assembly: GCF_042722885.1. Classification (NCBI taxonomy): domain Bacteria; kingdom Bacillati; phylum Actinomycetota; class Actinomycetes; order Kitasatosporales; family Streptomycetaceae; genus Streptomyces; species Streptomyces sp. NPDC058401. Next base: position 8,326 of record NZ_JBHXKA010000143.1, on the reverse strand, counting down.
ACGTCATCGCGGGCCGGGTCGCCAACCGGCTGGACCTCGGCGGCGCGAACTGCACCGTGGACGCCGCTTGCGCCTCCTCGCTGGCCGCACTCGACCTCGCCTGCCGCCAACTGCGCGACAGGGACAGCGACATGGTGCTGTGCGGCGGCGCCGACGTCCACAACGGCATCAACGACTACCTGCTGTTCTCCTCCGTCCGCGCACTGTCCCCCAGCGGTCGCTGCCGGCCCTTCGATACGGCCGCCGACGGGATCGCCCTCGGGGAGGGGGTGGGCGCGCTCGTGCTGAAGCGGCTCGCCGACGCGGAACGGGACGGCGACCGGGTGTACGCCGTGATCAAGGCGGTCGGAGCCGCCAGCGACGGCCGCTCCCTCGGCCTGACCGCTCCCCGGCCCGAAGGGCAGCGCAGGGCCCTGGACCGGGCCTACGCACGGGCCGGGATCAGCCCCGCGGAAGTCGGCCTGATCGAGGCGCACGGCACCGGGACCGTGGTCGGCGACACCACCGAACTGGCCGTACTGACGGCCCTGTTCACCGAATCGGGGGCCGCTCCCGGAGCCTGCGCGCTGGGATCGGTGAAATCGCAGATCGGGCACACCAAGTGCGCGGCCGGACTGGCCGGACTGATCAAGGCGGTCCGGGCGGTCCACACGGGCGTACGGCCACCGACCCTGCACCTGGACACACCGGTGGCGGCCTGGGACGCGCAGAGCAGCCCCTTCTCCTTCGACACCGGGGCCCGGCCGTGGCCGGAGCCCGCGGAGCGGCGGGTCGCGGGGGTCAGCGCCTTCGGCTTCGGCGGTACCAACTACCACGCGGTGCTGACCGGCTACGCGGGGGCCGAGGAGCCCCGGCACGGGCTGGAGGAATGGCCGGCCGAACTGTTCTGCTTCCGCGGCGAGGACCGGCGCGCGGCGGGCCGGGCGATGGCCCGGCTGGCGGCCCGCCTGGAGGAGAACGACGCGGCCGGGCGGCCGTGGGCGCTGCGGGACCTCGCCGCCGAGACCGCGGACGGCGCCGGGGCCGGAGCGGTGCGGGTCGCGGTCGTGGCCGCCGGCCTGGACGAACTGGCGGACCGGCTGGAGCGGGCGCGGGCCTTCGCCCCGGGCGCGGGGATCCACGTACGGGAGGAAGGGGCGGACCCCGGGCAGGTGGCCTTCCTCTTCCCCGGTCAGGGCAGCCAACGACCTGGAATGCTCGGCGAGTTGTTTACGGCCTTCCCCCGGCTGCGGGAACTCCTCGACGCGGCGCCGGGCGCGGTGGTCTCCGCGATGTTTCCCCCTGCGGCCTTCACCACGCAGGGCCGGACCGCCCGGCGGGCCGCGGTCACCGACACCCGGACGGCACAGCCGGCCCTCGGGCTGGCGGGTTCCGCGGCGCACCTCCTGCTGCGGGAGCTGGGCGTACGGCCGGACTGCGTCGCCGGACACTCCTACGGAGAGCTCACCGCACTGTGGGCGGCGGGGGTATGGGACCAGCGGAGCCTGCTGCGGCTGAGCGCGCGCCGGGCCGAGGCCATCCTCGCGGCCGCCGGGACGGATCCGGGTGCGATGGCGGCGGTGACGGCCGCGCCGGAGGAGGTCCGGGAGATCGCCGCGCGGGCCGGGTGCGTGATCGCGAACCACAACGCGCCCCGGCAGTGCGTGATTTCGGGTCCTTCCGCGGCCGTGGCCGAGGCGGTGGCCGCCCTGCGGGACGCGGGACTGACGGCGTCCCCGCTCCCCGTCGCCTGCGCCTTCCACAGCGAGGTCGTGGCGGGGGCGGCCACGGCCCTGGCCGAGGAACTCGCCGGGACGGAACTGGCCGACGCCACCGTCCCGGTCTGGTCGAACACGACGGCCGGAACGTACCCGGCGACCGCCGGTGCGGTACGGGATCTGGTGGCCCGTCAGGTCGCCGAGCCGGTGCGGTTCGTGGAGCAGGTGGAGCACATGTACGCGGCCGGAGTACGGACCTTCGTGGAGGCCGGACCAGGCCGCGTGCTGTCCGGCCTGGTCGGCCGCATCCTGGGGGACCGGCCGCACACGGCGGTACCGCTGGACGTGCCCGGCGAGCACGGCCTGCACCGGCTGGTCACCGCGATGGCGGAACTGGCCGTGGCGGGCGTGCCGGTGGCGTTGGACGCCCTGTTCCGCGGCCGTACCTCCCGGCTCCCCGAGCGAGCTCCGCGCCGCCCGGGCTGGCTGGTCGACGGCCACCTGGTCCGCACCCGGGACGGCCACCCCGTCCCCGGCGGCCTCCGCCCGGCCCGCCGGGTCCACATCGCGGTATCCGAAGGAAAGGGAGCCCCCGAGATGACACACCCGACGAACGGCACCGCCCCCGGGGCCGCCGGGAACGGCGGGCCCGTCCCGTCGGAGCCCCGGTGGAACGGCATCCCCGCACACCCGCCGACTCCCGCCGGCGCCGCGCCCTGGCCGTCGGCCGGGAGCCCCGCCCACGAGGGCACCCCGGCGCCCGGCCCCGAGACCGGCACCTTCGCCACCAACGGGCACGCCGCCGCCCCGGTCGCGGTCGGGCACTGGCTGCCGGGTGGGGGGCCCGGCGTGGGGGGCCCGGCCGGGGGGCCGACCGCAGGGAGCGGGGAGGGGCGCTTCGCGGATCCGGTCGGTGGCGGGCCTGTTGGGGGTGCCGCGTGGTGGCCGAGTGGGGGATCTGGTGCGGATGGGGGGTCCGGTGTGGGATCCGGTCCGGTGGGGGGTCTGGCCGTAGGGAGTGTGGGCGGCGGGTTCGCGGAGCCGCGGACACGAGGCGCTGCGGGGGGAGGGGGCTGGTTGCCGGGTGGGGGTCCCGGTGGGGCGGAGGACCCGAACGGCGGGTCTGCGGAGGTGCGCAGCGGTCGAGGCGGGCTTCCGGTGGCGGAGGGGGCGCCGGCCCACCCTGCGAGCGGTGGGCCGGTCGCCGGTCCGGCGGGCGGCGGTGGCGACGGCCGGTACCTCCGGACTGCGAACGGCAGCCCCGGCGCGGGCCTCGCGCCGCTGTCCGGCTCGCCCGCGTGGTCGGGCGCCCGCTCCGGTCACACGGCCGAGCACGCTGAACCCGTGCCGGCGGACCGCCGCGAGCAGGCGGTTCTGGAGTACCTACGTGGCTCGCGCGAACTGGTACAGGCGCAGCGGGAGGTGATGATCGGCTACCTGACGACGACGGCGTCGCCCTGGACCGGCCCCGACCCGGCTCCCCCACGCCCGCAGGCCCTCACCGGTCCGCTACTCGCGATACCGCCCTCCACCCCCGGTGCCGTCCCTGGCCATGTGGACCCGCAGGGGGCATGGGCGACCTCGGACCGTGCCTCCGGACCGGGGTTCGCGGACCCGCAGGGCGCGGGAGTCCCGGGGACGTCCCTGAGCGCAGCTCCAGGTCCGGCCTTTGGCGCAGGGTCCTCCGACGGCACGGTCCCCGGCAACGCGATGCCCGGCGGTGCGTTCCCGGGCTACGGGATGCCCGGTGGTGGGGTCGCAGGTTCCGGGATGCCCGGCGGTGCGGGCTTGGAAGTGGGGATGCCCGGGGCTTGGGGCGGGGAGGCAGGGTTCTCCGGCGGCGCGGCCCAGGGGGCTGGAATGCCCGGCGGTGGGGTTCCGGAGGGTGGTCTGTCCCGTGGTGTCGGCGGCAGTGGCGGCGCGGGCGGCGGCGGGGTGCGGTCGGCCGAGGAGGTGATGGATGTGATCGTGGAGATCGTCCATGCCCGGACCGGGTACCCGCGGGACATGCTCGCTCCCGAGCTGGACCTGGAGGCGGACCTGTCCATCGACTCCATCAAGCGGGTCGAGATCATCGGGGCCCTGGCCGACCGGATCGGTCTGCCCCAGGATGCGGGCGGCTCCGCAGACTCCGCGATCGAGGAGCTGTCCCGGATCAAGACCCTGCGCGGCATCGTGGACTGGGTCTCGGGGCACACCGCCCACCCCGAGCCCCCGGCCGCCGAAGCGGCGGCCAGTGCGGCGGCCCCGCCCGCGCTCGACCGCCTCCGGGTGGAACGGCAAGTGCTGGGGCCCGCGCCGGGGGACCCGGAGGTCCTGCGGGGTCTGCGGATCGGGGTCGTCGGGGACCTCGCAGACGGCCGGGGCATCGGGAGCACGGTCACCGGAGCACTGCGGGACCGGGGAGCAGACGTACGGCAACTGGCCGAGGCCGAAGCCGGGTTCGATGCAGTACTCGACCTGTCCGCCCTGCGTCCGGGGCCGGAGCCCGTCCTGCCCGAGGCCTTTCCGGGGCTGCAACGGGCCCTGAACGGCGGTGTGCACCGGCTCGTCCTGGTCACCACCCGGGGCGAGTCCGCCGGAGCGGGAGTGCACGGCTTCGCCCGCAGTGCCGCCCTCGAATACCCGGGCAGGCTGATCCGAGCCGTGGAGGTCCATTCCAAGGAGGACCCCGCGCGGATCGCGGAGCAGCTCTTCGCGGAGCTGAGCTGCGCACCGGCCGAGCATGCCGAACCGGCCCACGCTGCGCAGCCGGCCGCACCCGCCTCCGTCGCCTACACCGACGAGGGCATGCGGGTCACCCCCCGGCCGGTCCCCGCACCACTCGTCCCCGGCGCCGGGACACCGCCGCTCGACGCGGGCTCGGTGGTCCTGCTCACCGGCGGAGCCCGCGGGATCACCGCACGGACCGCCCTGGCACTGGCCCGGGCCACCGGATGTCACGTAGAACTCATGGGCCGTACGCCGCAACCAGCCGCGGAGGCAGATGGGTTCGGGCACGCCACTGACCGGGTCGCCCTGCGTGCCGCACTGATCGCCACCGGCCTGCGCACCCCCGTGGAGATCGAGGCCGCGGCCTCGCGGATCCTCGCCGAGCGCGAGGTACGGGCCACCCTGGCCGCACTCGCGACCGTGGCCGCCTCCGTCGGCTACCACTGCGCGGACGTCACGGACGAGCAGGCGGTACGAGCCGTCGTGGCGGCCGTGCGGGCCCGCCACGGCCGGTTGGACGGGATCGTGCACGGAGCCGGGACCCTGAACGACGGACTGCTCCGCGACAAGCAACCGGCCGCCTTCGCCGAGGTGTTCACCACGAAGGTCACCGGCGCACGCCACCTCGCCGCCGCAGCGGCCGAGCACGGCGCGGCGCCCGCACCCCGCTTTCTCGCCCTGTTCGGCAGCGTGGCGGGCGTGTACGGAAACCGGGGGCAGACCGACTACGCCGCCGCCAACGACGCCCTCGACGGCCTCGCGCACACCTGGGCCGAGGACTTTCCGGGCCGGGTGCTGTCCGTCGACTGGGGCCCCTGGGCCGCAGAGGCGGGCGGAATGGTCAGCCCCGAACTGGCGCGCGCGTACACCCGCCGCGGCATTCCGCTCATCGACCCGGAAGCGGGCGGCGCCGCGTTCCTCGCCGAACTCGCGCACGGGACCGACGTACAGGTGGTCCTGATGGCAGCCGAGGGATACGAGGGGCATGACGGACACGAGGGACACGAGGGACGCGAGGGGAGCGAGCGGCATGGCTGACCGCCGTCGAAAGGGGCAGGGGCAGGGCCGGCCCGACGGCCAAGCCCAGCCGCAGCCGCACCCGCCGGGGCAGGGCAAGGGTCGGCGACTGCCTCGCCGCGGTCCGCGGCCCACCGATGCGGCGATCGTCGGGATGGGCGCCGTGTTCCCGGGAGCCGCCGACCTCGCCGCGTACCGCCGCAACCTCCTGGCCGGCACGGACTGCATAGGCGACGTCCCGCCCGGGCGCTGGGACCCCGAGGTGTACTACGACCCGGACGGCGCCAACGGGCCCGTCTCCGGCGACCGGTTCTACTGTCGGCGCGGGGGATTCGTGGACGGGCTCGCAGCCTTCGACCCGACCCGGTTCGGCATCATGCCTTCCACCGTGGAAGGGGCCGAACCGGACCAGATGCTGGCCCTGCACGCCACGGCCGAGGCCATCGCCGACGCGGGCGGCGAAAGCCGCCTGCCGGCCGACCGCTCGCGGATCGGGATCGTGCTGGGACGCGGCGGGTTCATGGGTGTGGCCACCGCCCGGCTCGACCAACGCGTACGCACCGCACACCAGTTGGCGCAGACGCTGCGCGAGCTCGCCCCCGAGCTCGGGGAGCGGCGGATCGCGGCGGTGCGCTCCGCCTTCCAGGAGGCCCTGGGTCCGGAGCGGCCGGACGCGTCGATCGGACTGGTACCGAGCTTCACGGCCGCCCGGACCGCGAACCGGCTCGACTTCCACGGACCCGCCTACACCCTGGACGCGGCCTGCGCCTCCTCCCTGCTGGCGGTGGACCAGGCGGTGGGACTGCTGGCCGGCGGGCGCTGCGACGTGGTGGTCGCCGGAGCCGTGCACCACTGCCACATCGCCACCCTGTGGAGCGTGTTCACGCAGCTGCGCGCCCTGAGCCCGAGCGAGCGGATCCGGCCCTTCGACCGGCGCGCCGACGGAACCCTGCTGTCCGAGGGGACCGGAGTGGTGCTGCTGAAGCGGCTGGCCGACGCGGAGCGCGACGGCGACCGGATCTACGCGGTGATCCGCGGCACCGGGGTTGCCGGGGACGGCAAGGCGGCGAGCCTGATGAGCCCGCTCGTCGCGGGCCAGGTACGGGCGCTGGAACGGGCCTGGCGGGAAGCCGGCCTCGATCCGCGGGCGCCCGGCGCGCTGGGACTGCTGGAAGCGCACGGCACCGGGACCCCGGTGGGGGACGCGGCCGAACTGGACACCCTGGCCCAGGTGTTCGGGCCGTACGCGGGAGGCGGGGCGGGGTCCCCGACCGACGCGGTCCCGGACGACGGGAACGGGATCGGCTTCGGCTCGGTGAAATCCATGCTCGGCCACACCATGCAGGCCTCCGGCATGGCCGGCCTGATCAAGGCCGCACTCGCGGTGTACGAGGGGGTGCTGCCGCCGACCCTGCACCTGGAGGAGCCGCACCCCGGCCTGGCCCGGACCCGGATGCGACCGGTGACGGTGGCCCGGCCGTGGGAACGCGGCCCGGAGCCGCGCCGCGCCGGGGTGAACGCCTTCGGCTTCGGCGGCATCAACGCGCACGTGGTGCTGGAGGAGGCGCCCGGCGCCGCGCACCGGGCCGCACCCGCGGGCCGTACGACGCCCGCACGGCCGGCCGCGCCCGTACGCCGGTTCCTGCCCCTGGGCGGCCCGGCCGCGCCGGTGGGGGCGCCCGAACGGGAGGAGGTGCTGCTGCTGGCGGCCTCCGACGCGGCGGAGCTGGCGGACCGGCTGGCGGCCGGCTCCCTGGTGTCCGGCGGCGAAGGGCCCTGCCGGCTCGCCGTCGTCGGCCCCACGCCCCAGCGGCTCGCGCTGGCCGCGAAGGTGGTGGCGCGCGGCCGGGCGTGGCGGGGGCGCGGGGAGGTGTGGTTCACGCCCGAGCCGCTGGGTGGCCGGCTGGCGTTCCTGTTCCCGGGTCTGGAACCGGAGTTCGCCCCGGCTCTGGACGACGTGGCGGACCGGCTCGGGCTGAAGCGGCCGCGACTGACCAGGGGCGGGGAGCTGACGGAGCGGGCCCTGGACGCCATCGCGACGGGCCGCTTCCTCGCCCGGGCGCTGTCCGAACTCGGCATCCGGGCCGAGCTGCTGGCGGGCCACAGCCTGGGGGAGTGGGCGGCGATGGTGACCGCCGGGATGTACCGGCAGGACGCGGCCGACACCTTCCTGGACTCGCTGCGACCCGGGTCGGTGAAGGTGCCGGACCTGGTCTACGCGGCACTGGGATGCGGGACCCGCCGGGCGGAGGCCGCACTGCACGGACTCGACGGGGTGGTGGTCAGCCACGACAACTGCCCTCACCAGTCGGTCATTTGCGGAGACCCGAGTGAAGTGGCCACGGCCTTGGCACGGTTGAAGACCGAGGGAGTCCTCGGGCAGGAACTCCCCTTCCGCTCCGGCTTCCACACCCCCATGTGGGAGCCCTACCTCGGCCAGGTCCGGGCCGCCTTCGCCCGACTGCCCCTCCAGCCCGGCGCCTTGCCGCTCTGGTCGGCGACCACCTGCGCGCCCTTCCCGCCGGAGCCCGAGGCGGTGCGCGAGCTCGTGGTCCGCCATCTGCTGGAGCCGGTGCGGTTCCGCGAGCTGACGCTCCGGCTGTACGAGGACGCGGGCGTCCGCGGCTTCGTCACGCTGGGCCCGGGCAGCCTGCCCGGCTTCGTCGAGGACACCCTGCGCGACCGCCCCCACCTCTCGGTGGCGGCCTCCTCACCCCGGCTCGGCGGCCTCGCCGCCCTGCGGCGCACCTGCGCCGCCCTGTGGACCGAGGGGCACGCCCCGCGCTGGGACCGGCTGACCCCCGACGGGCCGGGAAGCGGAAGCCCCGGCCGGGCGGCCGCCGCACCACCGGCGGTGCCGCCCGGCCGGGCGGGCGCCGCACCCCCGGTGCCCGCGGCCG
>NZ_JBHXKA010000142.1:0-20319 GCF_042722885.1 Streptomyces sp. NPDC058401 | reverse complement strand
TCGCCGAATCCGGCCCGGGGCCGGCTGCCGGTGCTCCGCCCCGGACCCCGCGCCTCTAACGCCGGCGTGGCTGATTTTGCCACCGGCGGGGTCGGATGGCGCGGCGGGGCTGGGGTGTCAGGACTTCGGGATCCACGGTGGGGTCTGGCCCCAGGACCAGACCGGGATGTCGGCCGCGTCCACCGGGGGCGGGTTGGGGCCCGAGTAGATCAGGGCCATGCGGGTGCCCCATTCGATGTAGTACGCGAAGACGGCGCGGAACTCCGGGTCTGTGGGCAGGCCCACCTCGTCGGCGGTGTCCGCCAGCAGGTCCACCCAGCGGCGGCGCTGCTCTTCGGTGATGCCGCGGCCCAGGTGCTTGGTGGCCATGTGCTGGTGGCCGCCGTGGGACGCGGTGTACTGCTTCGGGCCGCCGAAGACCTCCGCCAGCCAGACCGCCACGTGCTGGGGGTGCTCGGAGTCCATGCCCGCGAAGACCGGGGCCAGGATCTCGTCCTGCAGGGCGTGCGCGTAGAAGACGTCCGTGAGGCGGTTCATCGCCTCTTCGCCGCCCATCCACTCGTAGATGCTGGGCGTGGTGTCGGGTGTGGTGCTCATGACGGGGTGGAAGCCTTTCCGGGGCCGGCCACCTTGGTGACGAGGTAGTGCTTCATTTCCTCGATGGCCGTGACGTACGGGCGGATCGCGCTGAAGAACGCGGGGAAGTGCTCGCCCTTGCGGAAGCCGTTCAGGTGGGCGTCGATCGAGGTCCAGCGGATGCGCAGGATGTAGCGCTCCGGCTCCTCCTCGTTGCGGGCGAGTTCGTAGTCGATGCACTCCGGCGAGGCGGCGAGGGCCTCGGAGGCCCTGACGTACGCGTCTTCGAAAGCCGGCTGATCGTCCAATGCGATCCGGTAACGGATGTATTCGACGGTGGTGGTCATGGTGCGGCCTCTCCCTGGGGTCGGGCGTTGATCGCCGGTGGTCCGTGCCGTGCAAGGCTTGCGCGATCTTCCGGGCGCGGGGAGATCTTTCGCCGTTATGACCCGGACTTCTGGGAGTCGGCGAGGTCCGGACCCTCGGCGCGGACCTGCTGGACCCGGTCCAGGGACTCGCGCAGGTCCGTCAGCCAGGTGTCGGTGTTGCGTCCGACCAGGCGGACGCACCAGGCCAGGGCGTCGGCGCGGCTGCGGGCGACGCCGCCCGCGACCAGGGTGTCGAGGACCTGGCGCTCGGGCTGGCGCAGGCGGGTCATGACGGGGACCGCGAGGTGGGTGAACAGGGTCCGCTCCTCACCCGACTGGGCGGCCCAGGACACCTTGCGGCGGTAGAGCTCCTCGGCCTCGCGGGCGACCTCCACGCGCTGTTCGCGGGTGCGCTCGCGGAAGGCCGCGACCGATTCGGTCGCGGGGATCTCGCCGACGACGGTGATCTCCTCCCGGTCGACCGTGACCGAGAGGAGCGACTCGTAGACGTCCACCGGCAGCCGCTCGGCGAACCAGGAGCGGAGCTGCTCGTTCTGCTCGGATGTAATCATGTAATCAACGGTGCGTCCGGGCCGGGCTTGATCGCAAGTGCGCCGGCCCGGTGTTCGCTCTCAGCCCATCGAGCGGTAACGGTGGATCAGGGAGACCGCCATGGCCCCCTCGCCCACGCCCGAGGCGACGCGTTTGACCGAGTGGGCCCGTACGTCCCCCGCCGCGAAGACCCCGGGGACGCTGGTCTCCAGCGGGTACGGGGCACGCTCCAGGCTCCATTCCTCCGGCAGCTCGCCGCCGTTGGAGATCAGGTCCGAGCCGGTGAGCACGAAGCCGTACTCGTCCCGCTCCACCACCCCGGCCAGCCAGTCCGTGTGCGGGCGGGCGCCGATGAAGGTGAACATGAAGCGGGCCGGGACCTCCTTGTCCTCGCCGGTCTCGGAGTTGTGCAGGGTCAGGCGTTCGAGGTGGTCATCGCCGTGCAGGCGGACGACCGTCGTGCGGACCCGCACCTCCACGTTGGGGGTGCGCTCGATCTCGTCGATCAGGTAGCGGGACATGCTGTCGTCCAGCGAGGCCGCACGGACCAGGATCGTGACCCGGGCGGCGTACTTGGCGAAGTGCACGGCGGCCTGGCCGGCCGAGTTGGCCCCGCCCACGATGAACACGTGCTGCGAGATGCACGCCGAGCTCTCCGTGGTCGCGGCGCCGTAGTAGAGCCCGGCGCCCTCGAAGCGGTCGGCGCCCGGGGCGTCCAGGCGGTTGTAGGAGACCCCGGTCGCCAGGAGCACCGTCTCCGCGCTGATCTCCGTGCCGTCCGCCAGGGTCAGGATCTTCGCCGGGTCGTCGCGGGTCAGCGAGGTCACCTCCACCGGGTGCAGGATCTCGGCTCCGAAGCGGGAGGCCTGGATGGTGGCCCGGCGGGTCAGGTCGCCGCCGGAGAGGCCCGAGGGGAAGCCGAGGTAGTTCTCGATCAGGCTGGAGGTGCCGGCCTGGCCGCCCGGTGCGCGGGAGTCCAGCATGAGCGTGGACAGGCCCTCGGAGGCCGAGTAGACCCCGGCCGCGAGACCCGCCGGGCCCGCGCCGACGATGACGCACTCGTAGTGCGGGCGCGAGGCGGTGGTGGCCAGCCCCAGCCGCTGGGCGAGCTGCGTGTCCGTCGGCGCGGAGAGCACCGAACCGTCCGGGAAGCGGACCAGGGGCAGCGCGGCGTCGGGCTGGGCGGCGGCGATCACGGTCAGGGCCTCGGGGTCCCGCTCGACGTTCAGGAAGCGGAAGGGCTGGCCGTTGCGGGTGAAGAAGTCCCGGACGGCGTGGGTGCCGGGGGAGACCAGGTGACCCGCGACGATGATCCCGTCGTACGCCGGACGGTAGGTGGCGAGCCAGTCGGAGAGCAGGTCGTCCAGGACCGGGAAGAGCCGCTCGTGCGGCGGGTCCCAGGGCTTGAGCAGGTAGTAGTCCAGGCGGACCCGGTTGATGGCGGTGATCGCCGCGTCCGTCTCGGCGTACGCGGTGAGGAGCACGCGGCGGGCGTCGGGGAAGCGGCTGACGGCCTCCAGCAGGAACTCGACCCCGGTGACGTCCGGCATCCGCTGGTCGACGAGGAAGAGCGCCGGATCGTGGCCGCGCTCGTCGAGGGAGTCAAGGATCTTGAGGGCGTCGGCGGCCGAGGAGGCGCCGAGCACCCGGTAGCGGTCCCCGTACGCGCTGCGCAGGTCGCGGCGGACGGCGCGCAGCACCTGCGGGTCGTCGTCCACGGCCAGGATGACGGGCTTGCGGTTCTCCGCGCGCGCCGCGGCTTCGGCGGTCGCGGTGGCGGTGCTCGTGGGCGCGTGGCTCGTGGACGCGGTCCGCGGGGGCGTCGTGCCCGCGGCGGCGCTCTCCGGGGCCGCGTTCACGCCGGGTCCAGCATCAGCTTGTCGGCGTAGCACCAGGCCCAGTCCTCGCCGGGCTCGTGGGAGGCCGCGATGGGGTGCTCGGTGGCCCCGTAGTGCCTGGTGGCGTGACGGTTCTTCGAGGAATCGCAGCAGCCGACGTGCCCGCAGCTCAGGCACATCCGCAGGTGCACCCAGGTGTCACCGGAGACGAGGCACTCCTCGCAGCCCTCGGTACCGGGTTTCACCGGACGTATCGACTCGATGTGGGTGCACAACAGGTCCATCGTCATCGTCCCCGTCCCTCTCTCGCGTTCCCGCTCTCGCGTTCTCGCGCGTTTCGCGCCCGTGAGATGCGGCGCACCCGTGATTCACGGCGCGTCCAGACCATAAGGCGGGGCCCCGGCGGCGGTTCAGGGATTCGGCCGAAGTCAGGTAGTCCGGAAGCTACTTCATGACATCGCCGGACGACTTCCTGAGGTGCCCCCACGACCTGGCCGACTACCTCACGAAGTCGCATGCCAGCGCTTTGACGGGAACCCCGGGCGCGGCCAGTGTGGGGGACGCCAACGACAACAGGCGGCGCCTGGAGGAATCCGTGAGCAGAAAGATTCTGGTCATTGTCTCCGAACACGGTTACTGGGCCGAAGAACTGATCGGCCCCGTATCCCAGTTCGACGAGCAGGGCTATGAAGTCGTATTCGCCACGCCGACCGGGAAGCGTGCCCACGCGCTCCCGCCGAGCCTCGACGCGAACTACATCGATCCTCCGCTGGGACGCTCGGTCACCACCGAGGAGAACGCCCGGCTGGGCCGGGAGTTCGAGCAGTCGAGCCGGCTCGACTCCCCGCTCGACATCGAAGCGTGGGCCCCCGAGCGCCCGTACACGAGCGACTCGGCCTATCTGCCCAAGCTGGAGCAGTACCACCGCGATCTGGACAAGCTCCAGGCCGACATCGCGGGTTTCGACGCGGTGCTCATCGTGGGCGGCAGCGGTCCCATCGTCGACCTCGCCAACAACGAGCGCGTGCACGCCCTGATCCTCGCCTTCAAGAACGCGGGCAAGGTCGTCGCGGCCGAGTGCTACGGAGTCGCCTGCCTGGCCTTCGCCCGGGACTGGGGCGACCGCCGCAGCATCATCTGGGGCAAGCACGTGACCGGCCACTGCAAGGAGTACGACTACAAGGACGGCACCGGATTCCTCGGTACCGATTTCAACATGGGGCCGCCGCCGTATCCGCTGGAGTACATCCTGCGCGATGCGACCGGGCCGCGCGGCGCTTACATCGGGAACTTCGGCCATCCCCTTTCGGTCATCGTCGACTTCCCCTTCGTGACCGGCCGTTCGACCCCCGACTCATATCTCACGGGGCAGAAGATCGTGGAAGTCCTGGAGAACGGTCTCACCCGGTACGGCTGGTAATTCCGGTAACTCCGGCAATCCGGAACGACGGTACGCAAAGGAGGGGGAGTTCGATGAGTTCTGGAGCCACTCCCGGACGGGAAAGGCTGATCGACCAGTTCAAGGCCGACGGGCTGAACGTCATGTTCGGAAATCCGGGGACGGTGGAACAGGGATTCCTCGACGCGGTCGACGCGGCGGAGGACTTCCACTACGTCCTCGCCCTCCAGGAGACGGTGGCCGCCGGGATCGCCGACGGCTACGCCCGTGCCACCGGCGGGGCGGCGCTGCTCCAGCTCCACTCCGGGGTGGGGCTGGGCAACGGCATCGGCATGCTCTACCAGTCGCTGCGCGGCCACACCCCGCTCGTCGTGGTCGCCGGCGACGCCGGGGTCCGCTACGACGCCATGGACGCGCAGATGGCCTGCGACCTGGTGGCCATGGCGAAGCCGGTGACCAAGTACGCGACCCGGGTCACCGACCGGCACTCCGTACTGCGCACGATCCGCCGGGCGGTGAAGATCGCCCTGACCCCGCCGCGCGGCCCGGTGTTCGTGGCGCTGCCGATGGACGTGCTGGACGAGCTCAACTCCGAGCTCGTGCTGCCCGCCACGGTGCCCCTCACGGACGTGGCCCCCTCGCCCGCCTCGGTGGGGCGGGCGGCCGCGCTGCTGGCCTCCGCCGAGCGGCCGGTCGTCCTCGTCGGGGACGGGGTCGCCCTCTCCGGGGCGCAGCGCGAACTCGTCGCCGTCGCCGAACTGCTCGGCGCCGACGTGTACGAGGTCGACTCCTCCGAGGTGAACATCGCGGCCTCGCACCCGCTGCGCCGCGGACAGACGGGCCACATGTTCGGCCCGCACAGCAAGGAGCTGATCGGGAACGCGGACGGGGTGCTGATCGTCGGCACCTACGTCTTCCCCGAGGTGTTCCCGGAGCTGGAGAGCCCCTTCCGGCCCGGCGCGCGGGTCGTGCACATCGACCTGAACGCCTACGAGATCGCCAAGAACCATCCGGTGGACCTCGGGCTCGCCGCCGATCCCCGGCAGGCGCTGCACGCGCTGGCCGGCGTACTGGAACAGGTGCTCACCACCGGGCAGCGGGCGGCGGCGGCCGGCCGGCTGGACGCGCGGACCCGGGAGCGGGTGCGGACGGACCAGGCGGAGCGGGAGGCCCGGGAGGCGGACGGTTCGCCGATGGCCGTCTTCCTGCGCACCCTGGCCGAGCGCACCGGCGGGGACCTGATCGTCTTCGACGAGGCGCTGACCACCTCCCCGCTGGTCACCCGCTACCTGCCGCCGGAGCGGCCGGGCGACTACCACCTCACCCGGGGCGGCTCGCTGGGCGTGGGCTTCCCGGGCGCGGTCGGCGTCAAGCTGGCCCGGCCGGAGCGGCTCGTCGTCGGCTTCGCCGGCGACGGCGGCTCGATGTACACCTACCAGGCGCTGTGGACCGCGGCCCGGCACGGCATCGAGGCCAAGTTCGTGGTCTGCAACAACCGCAAGTACCGGCTGCTGGACGACAACATCGCCCAGTACTGGCGGGAGCGGGAGATTGCGCAGCACGGCTTCCCGGGCTCCTTCGACCTCTCGCACCCCGAGATCGACTTCGCCGCCCTGGCCCGGTCGCTCGGAGCGGGCGGGATGCGGGTGGAGAAGCCCGACGAGGCGATCGCCGCCGTGGGCCGGATGCTCGCCCACCCCGGGCCGTTCCTGGTCGACGTACAGATCTGACGCAGCACGACCGCCATCCCACACGCGCACGGACAGACAGGAGGAGACCGCATGCCCGCCGAGCGGCTGACCGAGGACGCGATCCGCGCCTTCACCGAGAAGTGGTACGTGGCCCTGGACCAGCACGTCCAGCCGGACGAGGTGCTGGCCCTGATCACCGAGGACCTGGAGTTCAAGGTCCCGGAGGACACCTTCCTCGGCCACCAGGGCTTCGGCCGCTGGTACGAGGCGGTCACGAACCGCTTCTTCGACGAGGTGCACACGGTCACGAAGGTGGAGCCCGTCATCGAGGGCGACCGGGCGATCGTCCGGGTCCTCGTCAACTGGCAGGCCAAGATCTGGGACCCGCCGGCCGCCCGCAGCGTGTGGCTGGGCTTCGACGCCGACCAGACCTGGACCGTGGTGGCCGGCCCCGACGGGCCGCTGATCCGGCAGTACACCGTCAACGAACTGGCGCCCATGCCCGGTTCCGCCTCCCTCTGATCGCCGAACTGATCGCCGAAGGAGAAGCGACGATGACCGAAGTGACACGGGAACGGGTCGAGGCGGCCTACCGCGCCCTCGGCTCCGGCGACCGGGCCAGGATCCTGGAGTACTACGCGGAGGACCTGCGCTGGCAGGTCCCCGGCAACCACCCGCTCGCCGGCTGGTACGAGAGCCTGGACGCCTTCCTGGAGCTGATGGGCCAGACCCACAAGCTCACGGGCGGCACCTTCCGCATGGACATCGAAGCGGTCCTCGTCGGCGAGGACTGCAGCGCCGACGTCTGCCGCAACGTCGCCGTGCGCGGCGGCGCCGACGAGTCGAGCGGCTCCCCGTACGAGCGGATGGACTACCCGGTCTTCCACTTCATGCGCTGGCGGGGCGGCCGGATCGTCGAGGGCCACGACGGCCTGTTCGGCGACAACGCCACCGCCTTCAGCCAGTTCTGGGCGCCCTTCGCGCCCGACGGAACCCGCAGGGACCAGTAGGGGGTTGAGCGCCATGGACGCGCGGCAGATCTTGCAGAAGTACTACGAGTACGCCAACGCCGGTGACTGGGACAGCTGGTGCGACCTGTTCGCCGAGGACCAGGTCATGGACGAGCAGCTCGCCGGCCACATCGAGGGCCTGGAGACGCTGCGGTCGATGATGAAGGGCATGGGGACCATGTACCGGGTCTTCCGCAACGAGCCCGTGCACTTCCTCGTCGACGGGGAGAAGGCCGCGGCCGTCTCCCACCTGACCGCGGTCACCCCCTCCGGGGAGGAGATCGAGGCCGAGGTCATGAACTTCTTCCGGATCGTGGACGGAAGGATCGCCTACATGGCGAACTACCACGACACGGTCCCCTTCCAGGTCCTCGGCCAGGGCTGAGGGGGCGCGCGATGGCCGTGGATGAGTACGACTACATCGTCGTGGGATCCGGCACCGCCGGCAGCGTCCTCGCGAACCGCCTCTCCGAGGACCCGGACGTCACCGTCCTGGTCCTGGAGGCGGGAGCGGGCCGCATCCCTCCCGAGGTGGACGATCCGTCCTCCTGGTACAAGCTGCTCGGCGGGCCCGTCGACTGGGGCTACACCAGCGTCCCGCAGCCCGGCCTGGACGGCCGCCGCACGTACGAACCGCGCGGCAAGGCCCCCGGCGGCAGCAGCAACCTCTACATCATGATGCACATCCGGGGCCACGCCTCGGACTTCGACAACTGGGCCTACCAGGGCGCGGCCGGCTGGGCGCACGAGGACGTACTGCCCTACTTCTCGCTGCTGGAGGGCCAGGAGGACGCCACCGCGCCGACCACCGGCACCCGCGGGCCGCAGCGGATCACCCACGCCGGGCGGCACGGCCCCAACCCGGTCTCCCGGGCCTTCATCGACGCCGCCGTAGAGCTCGGGCACGAGGAGATCGCCGACTTCAACACCGACGGGCCGCGGCGCGGGCTCTTCGGCACCGGCTGGCACCACATCGACGTGGCCGACGGCCGCCGCCAGGGCGTCCTGGCCGCCTATCTGGAGCCGGCCCTCGACCGCTCCAACCTGACCCTGCGCACCAGTGCGCAGAGCACCCGGCTGCTCTTCGACGGGGACACCTGCACGGGCGTCGAGTACGTCCAGCTCCAGGCCCCCGCCCAGATCCCCGGCCGGACCGTGCGCGACGGGCACAGCACCGCCTCCGCGCCCGGGCCGCACACCGTACGGGCCCGCCGGGAGGTGATCGTGGCCGCCGGGGCGATCGAATCGCCGAAGCTGCTGCTGCTCTCCGGGATCGGGCACCCCGAGCAGCTGCGCGAGCACGGCATCGCGACGGTGGCGGAGCTGCCCGGGGTCGGCGAGAACTTCCACAACCACGTACTGACCGGGCTGATGGCCGAGGTCACCCAGGAACTACCGCCGCCCGCACAGAACTTGTCGGAGAGCGCGCTGTTCCTCTCCTCCCGGCCCGGACTGCCGGCGCCCGACCTGCAGATCGCCTTCGTCCACGTGCCGTTCGACGTGATCGTCGGCCAGGACCACCCGAACACCGTGTCGATCCTGCCCGGTGTCGTGCGTCCCGTCTCGCGGGGCTGGATCAGGCTGGCGAGCGCCGATCCGCTGGCCCACCCGCTGATCCACCCCAACTACCTGGGCGACCGCTGGGACTTGGAGCGGATGGTCCAGGGCGTCAAGACCGCCCGGGAGCTCTTCGCCACCTCCGCCTTCTCGCCCTGGTACAAGCAGGAGCTCCAGCCCGGACCGGGCTACGTGTCCGACGAGGACCTGCGCACCTTCGTGAAGCAGAAGTCGGAGAGCTACCACCACCAGGCCGGCTCCTGCCGGATGGGCATCGACGACCTCTCCGTCGTCGACCCGGAACTGCGGGTGCACGGCGTACGGAACCTGCGCGTCGTCGACGCGAGCGTGATGCCCGCCGTCCCGTCGGGCAACTGCCACACCGCCATCGCGATGATCGCCGAGCGCGCGGCGGACTTCCTGAAGGGGGTGTCCCGTGCCTGACGTGGTCCTGCGCGAAGGCGCGCTGACCGGAACCCGGATCGCGGTCCTGGTCGAGAGCGACTTCTACGAGCCCGAGATCTTCTACTACGGCCACCGGTTCGCAGAGGAGGGCGCCGAGGTCGACTTCCTGACCCGGCTGTGGGGCAACGACTCCATCACCTTCTCCGGGCACGAGTACCGGGCGCCGTTCACCGCGACCCAGTCCCTGGAGGGGCTGAGCGACGAGGACCTGCGGCGCTACTCGGCGATCATCGTGCCCTCGGGCATGGTGGCCGACCGGCTGCGCTACACCGAGGACGTGGACGTACTGGCCCCGGCGACGGAGCTGCTGCGCCGGGCCTTCGAGGAGCCGACGGTCCTCAAGGGGATCATCTGCCACGGCATGTGGCTGGCCGCCTCGATCCCGGACAAGGTGCGCGGCCGCAAGGTCGTCTGCCACAACAACCTCATCGGCGACGTCCGGAACATGGGCGGCGAGTACGTGGACGAGGACGTGGTGGTCGACGGCGACCTGGTCACCGGCCGCACCGGGGCCCACCACCACCTGTTCGCCCGCCGGATCATCGAGCTGATCGCCGCCGACCGGGGCGCGCGGGGCGCTCGCGGCGCAGGGGGCGCGGGCGCGCGGGGCACGGCCTGATGGCCCCGATGGTCTGGTCGCACGTGGGCCTGAACTGCGCCGACCAGAAGACCACCGAGGAGTTCTACACCCGGTACTTCGGCTTCACCCGGGCCCGGGTGGTCGACCTCGGGGACGCACAGATCGTCTTCCTCCGGCAGGGGGACGTGTACCTGGAGCTCTTCGCGGCGGGTACCGAGCGGGCCGGCCCGGCCCAGCACGACGGGCCCGCGGAGGCGGGCCGGATGCGCCACCTGGCCTTCCAGACCGAGAGCGTGGACGGGTTCCTGGCCACGCTCGGCGATGCGGCCGAAGTGACCCTGGGGCCGCTGGACTTCGACGATTTCATCTGCGGGTGGCGGACCGTGTGGGTCCGCGATCCCGACGGGGTGATCGTCGAGGTCAGCCAGGGATTCGAGGACGAGCACGACGAGCACGGCCACGACGAGCACGGCCACGACCACGAAGACAAGGACGGTGTATGACATGGCGGACGCCGTGAGCTTCTCCTTCTCCGACACGATCGCCGGCTACGTCGGCCGCTTCGACTCCGGGTCCCGGCTGCTGAGGCTGAAGACCTCGGACGGCCGCGAGTTCGACGTCTCGCTCGCCGGGGACCCCAGCGCCGAGCTGGTCCGCAACCTGGACGAGCCGTACATCGACGCCTCCGGGCACATCGACGAGATGCTCTCGCCGGGACGGTTCCTCTACGTCTACGGGGTGCACTACCCCGAGCTGGGCGGCCGCTTCGAGGCCAAGCGCCTGGTGTTCCTGGGCCGCGGGGCCGAGGACTACCGCTTCGAGGAGCCCAGCTGGTGGATCAAGCAGATCGAATCGCTGGCCGACTTCTACAAGCGGGCGCAGTTCGGCGACGGGCCGGTGGACTTCACCGAGTACCGCACCGAGGTCCGGCTCGGCGGAGACAAGACCGCCAGTCATGTCCAGGAGACCGACACGATCTCCCGGCTGGTCTACGGCATGGCCTCGGCCTACCTGCTGACCGGCAAGGACGAGTACCTGGAGGTCGCCGAGCGCGGCACCGAGTACCTGCGCAAGCACATGCGCGTCGTGGACAGCGAGGAGGACGTGGTCTTCTGGTACCACGGCATCAGCGTCGACGGGGACAGCGAACGCAAGCTGTTCACCTCGGAGTTCTCCGACGACTACGACGCGATCCCGATGTACGAGCAGATCTACGCGCTGGCCGGCCCGATCCAGACCTACCGGGTCACCGGCGACATCCGGATCAAGAACGACGCGGACGCCACCATCCGGCTGTTCGACAAGTTCTTCAAGGACCCGGAGCAGGGCGGCTACTACTCGCACATCGACCCGATCCTCTTCAGCGCCGACCACGAGTCCCTCGGGGAGAACGCGGAGCGCAAGAACTGGAACTCGGTCGGCGACCACGCGCCCGCGTACCTGATCAACCTGTACCTGGCGACCGGGGAGCAGCGCTACGCGGACTTCCTGGAGTACACCTTCGACACGATCGCGGACAAGTTCCCGGACTACAAGAACAGCCCCTTCGTGCAGGAGCGCTTCTTCCGCGACTGGTCCCACGACACCGCGCACAGCTGGCAGCAGAACCGCGCGGTCGTCGGCCACAACCTCAAGATCGCCTGGAACCTGATGCGGATGAACTCGCTGAAGGCCAAGCCGGCCTACGAGGAGCTCGCCCGCAAGATCGGCGAGATCATGCCGGCCGTCGGCAGCGACGTGCAGCGCGGCGGCTGGTACGACGTGGTCGAGCGGGTCAAGTCCGGGGACGAGGAGACGTATCGTTTCGCCTGGCACGACCGCAAGGCCTGGTGGCAGCAGGAGCAGGCGATCCTCGCCTACCTCATCCTGAACGGCACCGTCGGCGGCGACGCGAACCTGCGCGAGGCCCGGCAGGCGCAGTCCTTCTACAACACCTTCTTCCTCGACCACGACGAGGGAGCCGTCTACTTCAACGTGCTCGCGAGCGGGACCCCGTACCTGCTCGGGACCGAGCGGCTCAAGGGCAGCCACTCGATGTCCATGTACCACTCGGCGGAGCTCTGCTACCTGTCCGCCGTCTACAACAACCTGCTCATCAACGGCCGGGAGATGGACTTCCACTTCCAGCCCGACCCGACGAACCTGCCCGACCGCGTGCTGCGCGTCTCGCCCGACCTGCTCCCCGCCGGCTCGGTGCGGATCGCGTCCGTCGAGATCGACGAGAAGCCGTACACGGACTTCGACGCCGACGGACTCACCGTCCGGCTGCCCGACGTCCAGGGCCGGGTCAAGGTCAAGGTCCGGCTCCGCCCGACCGCCCAGTAGCGCTCAACGGGGGCGCCCCACCCAGAGGGGAAAGCAATGACCCTGAACGTGAAGGAACGCCGCAACAAAGCGGGAACCGTGCTCGTCGCCATCGGCGAGATCAACAGCGAGACCTCCGGAGCGCTGCTGCAGACGCTGCTGCCGCTCGTCCGCGAGGGCAGGCCGCTGCGCATCGACCTGACGGCCGTCACCTACGTCTCCAGCGCCGGGCTGCGCACCCTGCTCGTCGTCTACCGCGAGGCCCAGCACGCCGGGGTCGCCGTCACCCTCTACGGGGTGAGCGAGGAAGTCCGGTTCGTCATGTCGGCCACCGGCTTCCTCGACTTCTTCTCCACGGGCGAGGCGGAGGCGGCCGCCTCCAAGGCCGCCGCCAGAGCGGCCGCCAAGCCGGCCGTCCAGGCACGGGCCGCGCGATGAGCCAGCCGGTCTCCGAACAGGTGCTGCGCGTCGACGCGTACCCGACCCACGAGGTGGGCGGGTACCGCGTCCGGGCCGGGAAGCCGTTCCCCTTCGGGGCCAACGTGGTCCCCGGCGGGGTCAGCTTCTCCGTCTTCTCCGACCAGGCCACCTCCATGACCCTGGTCATCTACAAGCGCGGCGAGGCCGAGCCGATGGCCGAACTGGAGTTCCCCAAGGAATTCCGCACCGGCAGCGTCTTCGCCATGACGGTCTTCGGCCTCGACCACGAGAACATCGAGTACGGCTACCGGGCCGACGGACCCTACGACCCCGTCACCGGCCACCGCTTCGACGCCCGCCAGGTGCTCTCCGACCCCTACGCCCGGCTGATCGCCGGCCGCGACGTGTGGGGCGTGGAGCCGGACCGCAGCCGCGGCTACCAGTACCGCTCCCGCGTCTGCCTCCAGGACTTCGACTGGGGTGACGACACCCCGCTGGGCACGCCCGCCGAGGACCTCGTCGTCTACGAGACCCACGTGCGCGGCTTCACTCGCCACCCCTCCTCCGGAGTCACGGCCCCCGGCACCTTCGCCGGGCTGCGGGAGAAGATCCCGTACCTGAAGGAGCTCGGGATCAACTGCATCGAGCTGCTGCCGGTGTTCGAGTTCGACGAGAGCGACAACATGCGCTCCAACCCGGAGACGGGCGAGCAGCTCTTCGACTACTGGGGCTACAACACCGTCTCCTTCTTCGCCCCCAAGGCCGGCTACGCGGCCACCGGACGCTACGGCATGCAGGGCGACGAGTTCCGCACCCTGATCAAGGACCTGCACGCGGCCGGCATCGAGGTCATCCTCGACGTCGTCTTCAACCACACCGCCGAGGGCAACGAGCTGGGCCCGACGATCTCCTTCAAGGGGCTCGACAACGCCACGTACTACATGCTCACGCCCGAGGGGTACTACTTCAACTTCAGCGGCACCGGCAACACCGTCAACTGCAACCACCCCGTCGTGCGCAACTTCGTCCTCGACTGCCTGCGCCACTGGGTCGCCGACTACCACATCGACGGGTTCCGCTTCGACCTCGCGGCCATCCTCGGCCGCTCCGCGGACGGCACCCCGCTGCCCAACCCGCCGCTGCTGGAACTGCTCGCCTACGACCCGGTGCTGCGGCACACCAAGCTCATCGCCGAGGCCTGGGACGCCGGCGGCCTCTACGAGGTCGGCAACTTCCCGGCGTACGGCCGCTGGGCGGAGTGGAACGGCAAGTACCGCGACACCGTGCGCAGCTTCCTCAAGGGCGACCCCGGGGTCACCGGAGAACTCGCCACCCGGCTCGCCGGCTCGCCCGACCTCTACTCGACCCGCGGGACCTCGGCCTCGGTCAACTTCCTGACCGCGCACGACGGTTTCAGCCTGGCCGACCTGGTCTCCTACAACGACAAGCACAACGAGGCCAACGGCGAGGGCAACAACGACGGCGGCAACGACAACGCGAGCTGGAACTGCGGGGCCGAGGGACCGACCGAGGATCCCGAGGTCAACGCGCTGCGGCTGCGCCAGATGAAGAACGCCCTGGCCATCCTCTTCACCAGCCAGGGCATCCCGATGCTGCTGTCCGGCGACGAGGTGGCGCGCACGCAGCAGGGCAACAACAACACGTACTGCCAGGACAACGAACTGTCCTGGTTCGACTGGAGCCAGGTCGACGAGAACTCCGAACTGCTGCGGTTCACGCGGGAGATGATTGCCTTCCGCAAGCGCCACCGCGAACTGCGCTCCACGCTCCACCCCACCGGACAGCTCCGGGACAGCCTCGGACTGCCCGACATCAGCTGGCACGGGGAACGGGCCTGGCAGCCCGATTGGTCGGCCGAGAGCCGGCTGCTGGCGGTCGCCCGCTGCGGCACCGGTGACGACGACGTGGTGTACGTGGCCATGAACTCCCACTGGGAGGCGCACGACCTGGAACTGCCCGCCCTCCCGGGCGGCCGCAGCTGGCACCTCTTCGCGGACACCGGGGCCGAGGCCCCGTACGACATCCGCACCCCCGGCGCCGAGATCGAACTGGAGAACGCCGGGAAGTACCTGATCGGTCCGCGCTCCGTCGTGATCCTGGTCGGCCGCACACCCGACGCCGAGCTCTAGCCCGGCCCAGCCCACGCACCGAAGGAGACCTGACATGCCGCTTTCCGTGTCCCTGAGCATCGAGGGCGACACCACCGTGATCGAGCTGGAAGGCGAACTGGACGCCAAGACCGCGCCGGACTTCCACCAGACCATCGAGAAGGCCGCCGGCCACGGCACCAGCACCGTCGAGATCCGCATGGCCGGCGTCGGCTACATGGCCAGCGCCGGACTGCGCTCCCTGGTCTTCGCCCAGCAGAAGGTGGGGGAGCACGTCACCATCAAGGTGGTCGGCGCCATCGAGCCCGTCTCCCGGACCATCCGGACGGCGGGACTCGACCGCAGCATCGTGCTCTCCGACTGACCGCAATGGACGAGGCGGTCAAGACGGCGCGGATGTCCGCCGAGCTGGAAGTGCCCGCCACACTGGGGGCCCTGGGCGACATCGCCGCGCTCGTCCTGCGGCTGGCCGGGAGCGCGGGACTGGGCAAGGGCGCCTCGTACCGGATCCGGCTGGCGGTGGACGAACTGGCCACCAACATCGTGATGCACGGGTACCGGGGCGGCGACGGACGGATCACCGTCCGGGGCCGCTCCGGGCAGGGCCGGGTACGGATCTCCCTGGAGGACCGCGCCCCGGCCTTCGACCCGGTCGGGGGGCGACTGCCGCCCGAACCGCAGACCGCTCCCGAGCGGCGGCGGATCGGCGGACTCGGCATCCACCTCGCACTGACCAGCGTGGACGAGTTCGACTACGTACGCAGGGACGGCCGCAACATCAGCACGCTGACTGTGATGGCTGAGGGGACGGACCCATGCCCTCCACGACCGTGATCATCCTCGACGAGTACCCGCCACCACCCCTCGAACTCCTCGGAGCACTGGAGGAGATGGGAGCGGAACTCGTACCGCGCACACTGGCCGAACTGCTGGCCGGCCCACTGGAGGAGCTGCCCGAAGCGGACGTACTGCTCGCCCCGGCCCAGGCCGACGGAGAGTCCGTACGGACCGCCGTGCGCCGGCTGCGCCGCTGGGCCGGGGCCCCCATCGTGGTCGTCTGGACCGTGACGGAGTTCGCGGCCCTGGAGGAACACGTCCGGATCGGCCACGACTACCTCGTACCACCCTTCCTGCCCGCCCTCGTCGGGGCCCGGCTGCACAGCTGCTCGGAGCGCGCCGGACTCGGCCGCACCCTGCGCGAAGCCGATGCCCGCGCCGAACTGATGGGCTACGAAAAGGAGTTGGAGATCGGCCGGGAGATCCAGGCCGGTTTCCTGCCGGAATCGCTGCCGGTCCCCGACGGCTGGGAGATCGACGTGTGCTTCCGGCCCGCCCGGCAGGTCGCCGGGGACTTCTACGACGTCTTCGAACTCTCCCGCGGCCGGCGCCTGGCCTTCGTCGTCGCCGACGTCTGCGACAAGGGGGTGGGGGCCGCGCTCTTCATGGCGCTCATCCGCTCCCTGCTGCGGCACACCGCCGAGAACAGCGGCCTCCAGCACCTGGTGGCCGCCGGCCGCACCGGCAACAGCCGGCGCATCCCCGTGGTGGGCGCCACGCCGCTGCTCAACGCCGTCACCGCCACCAACGGCTACCTGACCCGCAACCACCTGCGACAGGGCTACTTCGCCACCCTCTTCTTCGGGGTGCTCGACCCGCTCACCGGATCCCTCGTCTACATCAACGGCGGCCACAACCCGCCGCTGCTGCTGGACGCGGACGGCGGCGAACCACGCACGCTGGAGGTCACCGGCCCCGCCGTCGGGGTGCTCCCGGACTGTGTGTACACGCTCGGCTACGCCCAGTTGAACCCGGGCGACACGCTCTTCGTGTTCACCGACGGAGTGCCCGAGGCGCGCTGCCCCAGCGGCGGCTTCTTCGGCGACGAACGGATGCTGCAGCTGCTGTCCGGCCCCCCGGTCAGCGGCAGGGAGGTGGTCGACCGGATGGACACGGCCGTACGCGAACACACCGGAACAGCCGAACAGCACGACGACGTCACCATGCTGGCCCTGCACCGGCCACGCGCGGCGCGGGGGCCGCACGCGGGAGGCGCCGATCGCCAGGTCGTGGCCTGATGACCCTGACCATCGTGGTGCACTCGTACCGCGGCGGTACCGGAAAGTCCTCGGTGCTGGCGAACCTGGCCCTGCTCCTCGCGGCCGAGGGGCGCCGGGTGGGGGTGATCGACACGGACATCCAGTCACCCACCCTGGACCTGCTCTTCCGGCTCGGCCCCGGCCCCTCGCTCGCCGACTACCTGCTCGGCCGCTGCGAGATCGAGGCCGCCGCCCAGGAGGTCGCCACGAGCTGCGGCCGCAGCCTGTACGTCGTACCGGCGCGGACCGGGACGGCGGCCCTGCGGGAGCTCATGACCACCGGCTACGACGTGGGGCTGCTGCCCGAGGGCTTCGACCGGCTGGCCCTGCACCACACCCTGGACGTGCTGCTGCTCGACACCCATGCCGGGCTCAACAACGAGTCGGTCACCGCCATGGCCAGCGCCGACGTCCTGCTGATCATGGCCCGGGCCGACCGGATCGACCTCCTCGGCGTCGAGGAGACCATCGCCCTGACCGGCCGCCTCGCGTGCCGGCGGACCCTGGTGATGAGCATGGCGCCCGAGGGCATCGACCGGCAGGCAGCCCGGCGGCGGGCCGAGGAGGTCTACCGCACGCCCCTGGCCGGAATCCTGCCCTACGTTCCGGAAATGGCCGCCCTCTACGGGGAACGCATATTCTCCGAAGCCCATCCCGACCACCCCCTGGTCGGTGAATTCCGCACCATCATCTCGGCGTTGGACGCACGTGACGAAGTATCACGTGCCTGACGTCTCCCCCTTACGCCCCTAGCGGGGGGCGTGTTGAATCGGCAGCGAATCGCGCAGCCAGATGAAGGAGAAGAGTCATGAAGATTCTCGTCGTCATGACGGCCAAGGCCACGCTCCATCTGCTGGACGGGGAACAACACCCCTCGGGTTTCTGGGCCGAGGAATTCGCCGTTCCCTACACCCTCTTCAAGAACGCGGGCCACACCGTGGACGTGGCGACGATCGCGGGCGGGACGCCGACGGTCGACGCGACCAGCATCGACCCCCAGTTCCTCCAGTGGGTCCGCCCCCAGGGCTCCGCCGACACCGACACGGCCAGCGCCGCGGAGTACACCCGCGTCATCGAGACCACCCCGCAGCTGAGAAACCCGATCGCCCTGGAGAGCCTGGGCGAGAAGGACATCGCCGACTACGACGGGATCTACATCAGCGGCGGCCACGGGGCCATCGGCGACCTGCCCAAGTCCGACGAGCTCGCGCAGATCCTGCGCTGGGCCATCGCCCAGGACAAGCCCCTGGCCACCGTCTGCCACGGGCACACCGCCCTGCTGGCCCTGCGCGACGGCGAGGGCCAGTGGCCCTTCGCGGGCTACCGGATGACCGCCTTCTCGCACAGCGAGGAGCTGGTCACCAACATGGCCGGCCGCCTCCCGCTGATCCTGGAGGCCGAACTCACCCGGCTCGGGGCCCGCTACGAGAAGGCCGACGCGATCTGGGACTCGCACGTGGTGGTGGACCGCAAGCTCACCACCGGCCAGAACCCCTACTCCTCCAAGGCCCTCGCGGAGACGTTCTTACGTCAGCTCGCGCAGGGCTAGTCGCAGGGGGTGTCTCTCGGGCACCCCCCGGCGCCCTGCCCCTCGTACCCGAAACCGGAAGGCAGCCACAGCCATGACCAAGCGCGCGCTCAGCGACCAGCCCTTGGCCAACCCCGGGAAACTGTTCATCGGCGGCACCTGGGTCGAGGCCCGGGACGGCCGTACCGAACCGGACATCAGCCCCGTGGACGGCCAGGAGATCGTGCCGGTGGCCCAGGCGGCCGCCGCGGACGCGGACGCGGCCGTGGCCGCCGCCCGTACGGCGTACGAGGAAGGTCCCTGGAGCAGACTCTCCGCCCAGGAACGCGCGCTGCGGCTGAACCGGGTCGGGGAGCTCATCGAGCGCGACCTGGAGGAGATCGCCCTGCTGGAGACGGTGGACATGGGCAAGCCGTTCGCCTTCTCCTCCACGGTCGACGCCCCCATGGCCGCCCAGCTCATGCACTACTACGCCGGCGCCGTGACCCGGGTCGACGGCTCCTCCCGGGCCCCGGCCGGCGGGCAGCTCGCCTACACCCTGCGCGAACCGCTGGGCGTGGTCTGCGCCATCACCCCCTTCAACTTCCCGCTTCTCCTGTCGATGACGAAGATCGCCCCGGCCCTCGCGGCCGGGAACACGGTCGTCCACAAGCCCTCGCCCGCCACCCCGCTCACCGCCCTGAAGATCGCCGAGCTGTTCCAGGAGGCGGAGATCCCGGACGGGGTGCTGAACGTCATCACCGGTCCGGGCGTGGAACTGGGGGAGACCCTCACCGGCCACCCCGGCATCGACAAGATCGCCTTCACCGGGTCCACCTCCGTGGGCCAGTCGATCATCCGCAAGGCGGCCGGCACCCTGAAGAAGGTGACGATGGAGCTCGGCGGCAAGTCCGCCAACATCGTCTTCGCCGACGCCGACCTCGACGCCGCCGAGGAACTCGCCTTCTTCGGCATCTACTACAACAAGGGCGAGATCTGCACCGCAGGCTCCCGGCTGCTGCTCCACCGCCCGATCCACGACGAGATGGTCGAACGGCTCGTGGCCCGCGCGGCCGCCCTGCTGCCCGGAGACCCGCGCGACCCCGCCACCCTCTTCGGACCGCTCGCCCACCGCGCCCAGTTCGACAAGGTCAGCTCGTACATCGAGGTCGGCGAGAAGGAAGGCGCCGTCCTGCGCACCGGCGGCACCGGCTGGACCCCCGAAGGGGCCTCGTCCGAAGGCCTGTACTTCCTGCCGACCATCTTCACCGGCGTCGACAACGGGATGCGGATCGCCCAGGAGGAGATCTTCGGACCTGTCCTGTCGATCATCCCCTTCGACACCGAGGAGGACGCCGTGCGCATCGCCAACGACAGCGCGTACGGCCTCGCCGCCGGAGTCCACACCAAGGACCTGCGGCGCGCCCACCGGGTCGCCTCGCAGATCAAGGCCGGCACGGTCTGGGTCAATTGCTACAACCAGTACGACCCGTCCGTGCCCTACGGCGGCTACAAGGCCTCCGGCTACGGGCGCGAGTGCGGCCCCGAGTCCCTGGAGAGCTACACCCAGACCAAGTCGGTCTGGATCGGCATGGACTGACGTCCCCCGCTCGCACTGAGACCACCCGAGGAGCCCTCATGCGGATCGGCATCATCGGAACGGGCCGGATCGGATCGACCCTGGCCAGGATCCTCGTGGCGGCGGACCACCAGGTCGTGCTCGCCAACGCCCGCGGCCCGCAGAGCCTCACGGCCCTGCTCGCCGAACTGGGCCCCGCGGCCCCGGCGGGGGAACCCCCCCCGGCCCCGGCCCCGGACGCACGGCAC
>NZ_JBHXKA010000141.1:0-20566 GCF_042722885.1 Streptomyces sp. NPDC058401 | reverse complement strand
GGGGGGGGTGGGGGGGCCGGGGGGCCCGGGGGGGCCGGGGGGGGGGCCCCCCCCCCCTGTTTTGGGGGGGGCGGCCGGGGTGCCGGGGGCCCCGCCCCCCGTTCGGGCGTTCCGGATCAGGCCGCGGCCGGGTCCGTGTCCTCCAGGAGGTCGATCAGGGACGAGCGGGCCCGGGCCACGCGGGAGCGGACGGTGCCTATCGGGCAGCCCAGCATGAGCGCCGCCTCCGCGTACGGGAGGCCCATGAGCTGGGTGAGGACGAAGACCTCGCGGCGCTCGGCGGGGATCGCCGCCAGGAGCTCCGCGAGTGCGACACCGTCCTCGAAGCCGGGCACGTCGCGGGGCTGGCTCTGTTCGGCCGCCGTCTGCCAGTCGTCTCTGTCGGCGATCTTGGGGCGGGCCGCCTTGTGGCGCAGGCTGTCCACCACGGTGCGCCGCGCGATGGAGAGCAGCCAGGTGCGGGCGGAGGAGCGGCCCTCGAAACGGTGGAGGCTGCCCAGGGCGCGCAGGAAGGTCTCCTGGGTCAGGTCGTCGGCGGCCTGTGGGTCGGCGCTGAGGTAGGCGACGTAGCGGCGTACGTCGCGGTGCAGGGCGCGGACGAACTGGTCCACCGCCACGGGGTCGCCGTCGCGGGCGGCCAGCGCGAGGAGGGTGACCGCCTCGTCGGGGCCGGCCGCTCGGCGGGTGGGGACGGCGGTGGGGAGGGTCGTGGGGAGGGTCGTGGGCGTGGTGCTCGGGCGGGTGAGCAGTGCAGTGGTCATCGCCTGGCGTCCTTCTGGGAATCCGGCCGGATTCGATGCCGCGGCGCGGGCGTCGCAGGGGGCGCGGGCAGCACGGTGCATGCGGTGGCAGGGGTGACCTGAGTGACCACAGCTACCGCAGGTGCCGGTGCCGCACTGCTTCGGTGCGCGGGCATCGCGAGGGCCGGGGAACGGGGGGTACGGCCTGCCGGACGGCATGACCGATGCCCGAGGCGCGGTACGGGCACGGGTACGGGTGTTCCGCCCGTGCGTGGCGCGTCGGGGAGCCGGCTGTCAGACGACAGCGATCCCGTGAGGTGGACCCCGTGAGGTGAGGGCGTCGGCGAGCAGCAGCCTGCGGGGCGTCCGGACCCGGTGGTTCCGGGTGGGGCGGACGCGGGGCCGGTGCGCGGGCGCGGGGAGCCGGAAGAGCAGGTGCAGGGGTACGAGGAACCGGGCGGCGACGGCGCGCAGGACGCGGAAGGCGCCGCGTTCGCCGTGGGCCAGCCAGAGCCCGCAGATCAGGGCGGCCAGGAGGTGGCCCGCGAGCATGCCCGTCGGGGACATGGAACCCATGGCGTGGGCGCTCGGCAGCGGGAGGGTCGAGAGAGGGGCGGCGCCGTCGGCCATGCCGTGCATTCCGTGCATGCTGCTCATGCCGTGCATCGCGTGCATGTCGTGTGGCCCGGGTGCTTCGGGCAACGCCGGGGTGGCGCAGAGCAGGTACTGGATCCAGCGGCGGCCCAGGGAGGCCAAGGCCGATGGCCCGCCCGGTTCTTGGGGCCGCGCCGCGGTGGCCTGGGCCAGCGCGAATCCGCCGTGCAGGGCCGCCTGGACGCCGACGGTGGCGGAGACGACGGCCGCTAGGCCGCGCTCCCGACCGGCGAGGATCCAGCCGGTCGCCGAGGTCCCGGCGAACGCCGCGGTCATGCCCCACCAGGGGACAGGGGTTCCCGACATGAGGATGTGCCCGAGCGACGAGAGCAGCACGCAGGTGGCCGCGAACATCGCGGCCCGTACGGCTCGGCAACATCGACCGGGTGTCATGGCGGGGCCATCGTTGCACCGGGCAGGCGGGGGCGACAGAGGGCATCAGGTTTTCTCATCGGCCGGAAATCGCGTCCTCGGCGGGTGTGGCGCACGACACAACAGGGGCCGGGAACCAGGGTGTTCAGTCGTCCGACTCCTGTCCGGGGTCCAGGGCCGAAGGCGAGGGCTGAGGGCGAGGGGCGGGGCCGAGGGTCGGGGCCGAGGGCTGAGGCCGAGGGGCGACAGCGGGAAGCGATGGGATGCGCGGTGGCTGATCGGAGTGCGGCGGAGAAGGCGCCCGGAAGGGTGGTCGAGGGGGCCGCGGGGGCCGAGGGGGCCACCGGGGCCGAGGGGGCCGCGGGTGGGCTCACCGCCCTGCTCACCGGGGCCATGGCCTTCTCGATGCTCCAGCTCTTCCTGCTCGGCGCGCTCGGGCCGCGCCTGGTGGGGGAGTTGGGGGTCTCGCCGGCGCTGCTCGGCTGGACCACCACGGTCGGGTTCGGGACGGCGGCCGTGCTGTCGCCGCTCGGCGGGAGGCTCGTGGACCGGATCGGGCCGCGCCGTTCCCTCGTACTCCTGCTGTCGGTGTCCGCTGCGGCGCTCGGGCTGATCGGGGCCGCGCCCGGCCCCGGGTTCCTGCTCGCGGCCGTGGCGTTGGGCGGACTGCCCCAGGCCCTGGCCAACCCGGCCACCAACAAGGCGATCCTCGCCGCCGTGCCGCCCGGCCGTCGGGGGCCGGTGACCGGCATGAAGCAGTCGGGCGTGCAGCTCGGAGCCTTCGCCGCCGGGCTGCCGCTCACGGCGCTGGCCGGCGGGCTCGGCTGGCGCGGGGCGGTGTGGACGGCGGCGGGCACCGCCGCGCTGGCGGCGTTGTGGGCGCTGCGCGCCCTGCCCGCGGACTCGCAGACGGCCCCGGCCGGGGCCCGGGCCTCGCTCGTCCCGCGGGGCGACATCGCCTGGCTGGCGGTGTTCTCCCTGTTCCTGGGCTGCGGGATCGCCTCCGTCAACACGTACGTGGCGCTCTTCGGTGCGCAGCGGCTCGGTATGGGTCCCACCGCGGCGGGCGCGCTGGTCGCGGTGCTCGGCGTCGCGGGCATCGCCGGGCGGGTCGGCTGGTCCAAGGCGGCCCGGCCGGGGCGGGCCGAATGGCTGCCGGGAGCCCTCGCGGCCGGGGCGGTGGGCGCGGCCGTCCTGCTGGTCGCCGCACCGGGCGCGGGTCCGCTGGTGTGGTTGGCCGCGGTGGCCGTCGGGGTGTTCGCGGTATCGGCCAACGCCGTCTCGATGGTCCTGGTGATGCAGCGCTCCGCCCCCGGCCGGGCGGGCCAGGACTCCGCCCTCGTGGCCGCCGGCTTCTTCACCGGCTTCGCCGTCGGCCCCCTCCTCTTCGGCCCCCTCGCGAACGCCGGCCGCTACGGTACGGGCTGGCTGCTGGTGGCGGCCGAGTTCGGTGTGGCCGGTGCAGTTGGGGTGACCTGGGCGATGCGGGGGCGGGGCCGTTGACGACGCGGACGGATGCGTTGACGACGCCGACGGATCCGTGGGCGGAACGGGCCCTGGCGCGGCTCCTCGCGCAGGTGGCCGTCACGGCGTCCGGCATCGGCGCGGAGCGCTTCCCGCTGTACGCGGATCCGGACACGGGGGAGTGGACGACGACAGGCCGGGGTTCCTGGGCCGGCGGCTTCTGGGCGGGCCTGCTGTGGCTGAGGGCCCGGCACACGGGAACCGCGGCCGACCGGTCCGCGGCATCGGCCTGCACCGCGCGCCTGACCGGCTGGGTGGACGCCGACACCTCCACGCGCGGGCTGATCCTCTGGTACGGAACGGCCCTGGCCGTCGGGGACGAGGGAGCACGACAGCTGCGTTCCCGCGCGGCCGGAGCCTGTCTGTCCTCGATGGACGAGGAACTCGGGCTGCTGCCCTGGGGTTCGGCCTTCGGCGGTCCGCGACTGCTGGCCCGGGTGGACGGCCTGCCGGGCACGGTCGCCCTGCTCGCCACCGTCGGCCCGGCGGCCGCGGCATCGCATCTCCAGCGCCACCTGGCCTTGTGCCTCCCCGGCTCCGGGACGGAGACCTCCGGGACGGAGGCTCGCCCCGCCCGAGACCTCGTACCGGCCTGGTCCTACGCGGCGGAGACGGGCTGGCGGGAGTGCGCGGAGCCGGCGCCGGGTTGGAGCAGGGGGCCGGCCTGGCTGTTGCTCGCGCTGGCCGACGCACTGCACCGCCCTGCCGTGGCCGCGTGCCTGCCGGGCCACCCGCGGGCACTGGCGGAACGTCTCGCCGACGCGTGGACAGGGCCGGGTACACCCCTCGTACCGCCTGCGGACGCGGCCCGCCCGGACGGCCCGCCGGACACCTCCGCCGCGGCCGTCACGGCCGTCGCCCTCCTGAAGCTGTCCCTGCTGCCCGGCCCCCGCGCCGCGGTGTACGCACACCGCGCGGCGGAGATCCTGGAGCACCTGGTCGGCCACCACCTCTCCGGGGGCCGACTGCTGAACGGCTGCTACGACGCGGACAAGGCGGTCGCGATCCGCCACGAACTGGTGTGGGGCGACTTCTTCCTGGCCCTGGGCCTGGCCGCCCTGACCGGGCGAGCAGACCTCCGCACGGTCTGAGCTCCCCCGGCCCCGAGGGGTTTCCGCGGGCCCGGCCCGCCTACCCCCCGTACGCCCGCAACACCCGCCGAGCCACCCCGGTGATGTGGAGTTCGTCCGGGCCGTCCAGGATCCGGGCCGTGCGGCCCGAGCGGTAGAGGGCGGGGAGGGGGGTGTCGGGGCCGAGGCCGGCCGCGCCGTGGATCTGGATGGCGGCGTCGGCGACCTGCTGGAGCATGCGGGCTGCGGCCACCTTGGCCAGGCCCACCTCCACGTGCGCGTCCCGGCCGGCGCTGATCCCGGCCACCGCCTCGTGGACGAGCGGCCGGGTGGTGCGCAGGGCCAGCAGCGATTCGAAGACGTGGCTCTGGACGAGCTGGTGGCTTCCGAGGGGGCCGCGGGAGCCGGTGCGGGAGTTCACGCGGGCGCACATGAGGTCGAAGGCGCGCTGTGCCTGGCCGAGCCAGCGCAGGCAGCGCAGGGTGCGGCCCAGTTGGAGCCGTTCCGCGGCGATGGCCAGGGCCTGGCCGCGTTCGCCGAGGAGGTGGTCGGCGTCCATGCGGACCCGGTCGAACTCGATCTCCCACTGGCCGGACGCGCCGAGTACGGGGAGTTCGCGCACCACCCGGAAGCCCGGCGCCGAGGTGGGGACGACGAGGAGGGAGAGTCCCGTGCGGTCTCCGGGGCGGCCGTCGGTGCGGGCCAGGACGGTGACGAGGTCGGCTTCGGCGGCGTGCGAGGTGAACCACTTGCGGCCGCTCAGGGTCCAGCTCCCGTCCGGCTGTTCCTCGGCGCGCGTGGCGGTGAGGTACGGGTCGGTGCCCGGGGTGTCCGGGTCGGTCATGGCGTAGCAGGCGCGCAGCTCGCCGGCCGTCAGCCGGCGCGGGTAGAGCGTGCGGACGCGGTCGCTGCCGTGCCGCCAGAGCATCGTCGCGTCGAGGAGGGGGGCCGATCCCAGCGCTGCCGGTCCGTGGTCGCTGGCGCCCTCGGCTTCGGCGAGGAGCGCGTAGCGCGCCAGGTCGAGGCCCTGGCCGCCCAGTTCCGCGGGGAGGGGCAGGGCCCAGAGGTCCGCCTCCTTCGCCGCGGCCTGGAGTTCGCGCAGGGCCGCCGCGGCGGCGGGGCCGCCCGCGTCGAGGACGGGTTCGAGGGGCATGACGCGGGTCCGTACGAATTCCGCTACTCGGGTCTTCAACTCCTCTGTGGTGGCGGCTGGTTCGGGTGTCGAGCCCTCCTTGTTCCGCGTCACTCGGTTCTCCATCACTTTCCTCCGGCCTGTCGGGAACCCGTGGGAACGGCAGTCCGACTGTCTTCCCGTGGAACTGGTCGGGCGGGCCCGCCCCCTGGTTCCCGCGTACGGGATCACCTGCGGCGCCGGCCGATCGCCGGGCCGGGAGAAGAGGAGAGGCATGGCGTCACCCGCCGTCACCCAGACCGCTCGGCCGCTCGACGGGCTGCGCTTCACCACCTCGGGACCGCCCGCCCTCGCCGGCCCGCTGGCCGGGCACCTGAGGCTGCTCGGAGCCGCCGCGGATACCGGGCCCGATGCGACGGGCGACCCCACGACGGCCCGCGTCACCTTGGCGGGCCTCCCCGGCCCCCAGGACAGTGCGGCCGCCACCGTCGCCTGGGCTTCGCCGGAGGCGGCCCGCAGGGGCGTCACCGACGAGGCGACCGTGCAGGCAGCGACGGGGATCATGGCCGTGCACGGCCGCCGCGACGGCCTGCCGCGGGGGCTCGCCGTCGACTACGCCGCCGCCGCGACGGCCGTCCTCACCACGCAGGGGCTGCTCGCCGCCCTGCTGGCCCGGGCCAGGGGGTGCGAGGGCGCCGCCGGGCAGCCGCACACGTACGTGGACCGGGCCGGGCTGCTGGTCGTGTCCCAGTACCTCGCCGCGAGCGGCGCCGACGAGGGCGAGGCGGCCGAACTCGCTCCCGGCGGGCCGCCCTTCACCGCGGCCGACGGCACGCTCTTCGAGCTGGAGACCCTGGATCCGGGTGCCTGGGCCGGATTCTGGCGGGCCCTGGAGGCCCCCGCCGACGCGGTACGGGCCGGGTGGCGGCCCTTCCAGTTCCGGTACGCCACCGCGTGCGCGCCCTTCCCGCAAGCCCTGCACGCCACCGCCCGGGCCCACGGCTGGCAGCGGATCCGCGATGCGGCGGCCGCCTCGGGGGCCGAGGTCTGCCGGCTGCGGACCCTGGAGGAGCGCGCCGCCGAGGACGACGGAGCCGCCCCGTGGACCCTGGCCCCGTACGGCCCCGGCGGCCGCGTCCGCACCGACAAGGCTTCCTCCGCCCTTGCCCCGGCCCCCGGCCCGCTCGCCGGTATGACCGTCCTGGAGGCCGGGCGTCGGGTCCAGGCGCCCCT
Organism: Streptomyces sp. NPDC058401; assembly: GCF_042722885.1. Classification (NCBI taxonomy): domain Bacteria; kingdom Bacillati; phylum Actinomycetota; class Actinomycetes; order Kitasatosporales; family Streptomycetaceae; genus Streptomyces; species Streptomyces sp. NPDC058401. Next base: position 13,841 of record NZ_JBHXKA010000141.1, on the reverse strand, counting down.
CGCGGCCCATCTGCTGGGGCTGCTCGGCGCCGAGGTCGTGCGGATCGAGCCGCCGGGCGGTGACCCGCTGCGGGGCATGCCGCCCGCCTGCTCGGGGATCTCCGCCCGCTGGCTGGCCCTGAACCGGGGCAAGCACGCCGTCGAGATCGACATCAAGTCGCCCGCCGACCGGCTGCGGCTGGCCGCGCTGGCGGCCGGAGCCGATGTGTTCCTGCACAACTGGGCGCCGGGGAAGGCCGCCGAGCTGGGCCTGGACTCGGCGGACCTCGCGCAGGTGAACCCCGCGCTCGTGTACGCGTACACCGGCGGCTGGGGCACGGGCCGGATCGCCGACCCGCCGATGGGCACGGACTTCATGGTCCAGGCCCGCACCGGCGTCGGCGAGGCCGCCCGCCCCGAGGGCGAGGTGCCCGCGCCCTCCCTGATGACCCTGCTCGACGTGCTGGGCGGACTGCTCGGCGCCGAGGCCGTCCTCGCGGGGCTGCTGCTGCGCGAGCGCACCGGACGCGGGGTCCGCGTGGACTCCTCGCTGCTCGGCGCCGCCGACCTGCTCACCGCCTCGGCCCTGCTGCGCGCCCGGAGCGGGGAGCGGAGCCGCCGGCCGGCGGGATTCCGTACGCCCCTGCGCACCGCAGACGGCTGGATCGCCCCGGCCGACGCGGACGCCCGCGCCGCCGCGCCCGTCGTACGGGGGCTCGGGGACCTGACCACCGAGGACGCCCTGCGAGCCCTGCGGGACCGCGGCCTCGCCGCGACCGCCGTCACCACCGACCTTGCCGATCTGCACCACGACCCGCGCTTCTCCGGCTCGATCAGCCGGGACGCGCACGGTGCCCCCGCCGTTCCCGACCCCTGGAGCTTCGTATGACCGTCGCACTGCACGATCTGCTGCCCGTCGGCCTGCGCCGCTCGTGGGCGGTCGACGGAACCTGCCCCGACCTCGACCTCTACAGCCTCTTCCGGGCCCGCCAGATCGCCGACCTGCACCACACGGCGGTCATCGATGCCAAGGGCAAGCTCTGCTACACCGCCCTCGACCGCAAGGTGCGATGTCTGGCCACCGGCCTCGCACAGCTCGGCATACGGCCCGGCGACGTGGTCGGTGTCCAGCTCCCCAACGGGCGCAACGCGGTCATCGCGGACCTGGCCCTGGCCGCCGTCGGAGCGGTGGCCCTGCCCTTCCCCGTGGGCCGGGGCGGTCAGGAGGCCCGCTGCCTGCTGCGCCGTGCCGAGGCCGTGGCGGTGATCGCCGCCGTGGAGCACCGGGGCCACCGCCACGCCGCCGAACTGCAGGAACTGGTCCCCGAACTGCCCGCGCTGCGCCATGTCGTCGCGGTCGGCGGACCGGCGGGCACCGAGCCTGAAGGAACGATTCGCCTCGCGGAGCTGCTGCGCTCCGACCCGGCCGCCTTCGTCCCCGCCCGGCCCGACCCCGACAGCGCCGCCCGCATCCTGGTGTCCTCGGGCTCCGAGGCGGAGCCCAAGATGATCGCGTACTCCCACAACGCCCTGGCCGGCGGCCGCGGAAACTTCCTCGCCTCGCTGATGCCCGACGGGACGCCGCCGCGCTGCCTGTTCCTCGTCCCGCTCGCCTCCGCCTTCGGCTCCAGCGGCACCGCGGTCACCCTGGCCCGGCACGGCGGGACCCTGATCGTCCTCGACCACTTCACCCCGGAGGCGGCCCTCGCGGCGGTGCGCGAGCACCGGCCCACGCACGTCCTCGGCGTGCCCACGATGATCCGCATGATGCTCGACCGCCTGGAGGCGGAGGCATCCGCGGGAGAAGCGCAGCCCCTCCCCGCGCCCACCGCCCTGATCCTCGGCGGCGCCCCCCTCGACGAGACCACCGCCGAGAGCGCGAGCCGCGCCTTCGGCTGCCCGGTCGTCAACCTCTACGGCTCGGCCGACGGGGTCAACTGCCACACCGGACTGGGCGCCGCGGCCCCGGAGAGCGAGGGCACGGGCATCGCCGCCGGCCGCCCCGACCCCCGGGTCGCCGAGATCCGCATCACCGACACCGAGACGCACGAACGGCTCCCCGACGGCGCGATCGGGGAGATCATCGCCCGCGGCCCCATGACCCCCATGTGCTACGTCGCCTCCCCGGACCTGGACGCCCTGTACCGCACGCCCGAGGGCTGGGTCCGTACGGGCGACCTCGGCTTCATCGACGAGGACGGGGTCCTCCACGTCGTCGGCCGCCTCAAGGACATCGTCATCCGCGGCGGCTCCAACATCAGCCCCGCCGAGGTGGAACGCGAACTCTCCTCCCACCCCCTCGTCCGCGACGTCGTCTGCGTCGGGGTCCCGGACGAGGTGATGGGCGAACGCCTCGCCGCCTGCGTCGTCCCCCGCGGCACGCAGCCCCCCGGCCTCGACTCCCTCGGCGCACACCTCACGCTCCGCGGCCTCGACCGCCGCAAGCACCCCGAGCGCCTGCTGCTGATGGCGGAGCTCCCGCTCACCCCGGCCGGCAAACCCGACCGCGCCGCACTGCGCGCCCGCCTCGCGGACGCCTCCGCCGCCCAGGGGCCCACCCCGGTCCTCCCCGAGCCCGCCACCCCGACCCGTACAGAGCCCGCCGGGCCGAGCACAGGCGTCGTCGTCCAGGCCCCGGCCGGGGTCGGCGCGTAGCCGAGGGCGGGGCGGCCCTTGGTGGACCGCCCCGCCCTCGCGCCGTACCGGGGGCGCGCCGCGCCGTACCGGGGGGCGCGCCGCCCCCGCCGTACCGCCGCCTACCCCGCGGACCCGCCCACCTTGCCCATGGCCGCCTTCAGGGCGGCCCCCGCGTTGCGGTAGACCGGCAGCAGGTCCAGGTCGTTCCCCGGGTAGTTGACGATCTCCACCTGGTGCGCGCCGGAGTCCGGCAGCACCGTCCCGGTCGACATGTGCGCGTTGTCCAGGACCAGCGCCGGCTTCTTCGCCGACAGCTCGGCCAGCTGCGCCGGGGTCACCGCCTCGGGGCCGTAGGTGCCCACCGTGGTGGCGCCCGCCAGCTTCGCGGACCAGGCGGTGAACACCTGGCTCACCGCCGCCGGGCTCTTGCCGCCGGGCCAGGCGGCCCGGACGTCCTTCGTGACCCGCCCGTACTCGGCGTCGAAGTCCGCCGTCCACTTCGCGGCGGCGGCCTGCGTGCCGAACAGCGCGCCCAGCCGGGTGACTTCGGCCTTGACCTTGTCGGCGTCGTTGTCGAGGGCGACCTCCACCAGCTTCGCCTTCGACCCGGCGGCCTCCTTGATCTTCGCGGCGTACGGCTCGAAAGGCGCGTACAGCACGAAGTCGGCCCCGGCGACGGCGGCGAGGTCGGAAGGCTTGGGGTCGTAGTCCGGAGCGTGGTGCACGGACTGCGGCACGATCACCTTGACGTCCTGCGCACCCGCCGCCTTCGCGAAGGCGCCCTCCCAGGTGGTGGTCACGACGACGTTCACCTTCGAAGGCTTGCCGTCCCCGGTGGAGGCGGAGGCGCCGCCGCCACTGCTCCCGCCCTCGGTTCCGCAGCCGGCCACCAGGGCCAGTGCCGAACTCAGTGCGAGGAGGAAGGTGATGCGGGCCGAGCTGCTGCGGACGCGGGTTCGCGGCGCCATGAGCGGATTCTCCGTTCGGGTACGAGGTGCACCGCGAGGACGAGCGCCCCCGCGGTCAGGACGAGGACGGGCCCGGGGGGCCAGTCCAGCCGGAGGGCGATGAGGAAACCGGTCAGGTTCACGAAGACGCCGATGCCCACCGCCCACCCGGTGATCGATTTCAGCGAGGTGCCCAGCCGTCGCGCGGCCAGGGCGGGCAACAGGGTCAGCGCGTCGACCAGCAGGGCGCCGGTGAGCTTGATGGCCCCGGCGACCGCGACCGCGACGAGCACCAGCAGGACCGTGGTCAGCGCCCGCACCGGCACGCCCGAGCACTGCGCGAGCTCACGGTCGTACAGCAGCAGGGCCACCTCGCGCCGCCGCCACCAGAACAGGCCCGGTACGAGGACGGCCAGTACGCCGAGCACCACGAGATCGGCGGTGCCGACGGACAGGATCGAGCCCCACAGCAGCGCGAACGCCCCCGAGGCGTTCACCCCGGAGACCGCGAGGAGCAGCAGCGCGGCGGCGATCGCCAGGCTCATCAGCAGCCCCATCGCCCCGGACAGCCCGTCCGGGGTCCGGGCCAGCGGCGCGACCCCGGCTCCGGCCAGCGCGCAGGCCACCAGCGCGCACAGCATGGGATCCAGTCCGGTGAGCAGCCCGACGGCGATGCCCAGCAGCGCGACGTGCATCATCGCGAAGCGCACCGGCATGATGTCCAGCCCGACGATGACCACACCGATCACGGGCAGCCCGACGGCGGCGAGCAGCAGGGCGAAGCCCGCCCGCTGCACGGGGGCCAGTTGCAGCAGGGTGCCCAGGTCCGCGCTCGCGAGGGAGGCGGCCGCGAGGGTGGCGCTCACCGAACCTCCCGCAGGCGTCCGGCCGCCATCTCCAGGACCCGGTCGCAGCGTTCCGCGAGCGCCCGGTCGTGCGTGACGACGACGAGCGTCACGGGCAGCGCGGCCAGGACGTCGGCGGCCTCGTCCTGCCCGGCGAAGTCCAGGGCGGCGGTCGGCTCGTCGGCGAGCAGTACGCCGGCCCCCGCGGCCACGCAGCCGATCGCCCGGGCCAGGTACATCCGCTGCAACTGCCCGCCGGACAGGGTGTGCAGCGGCCTCGCGGTCAGCGGCCCCACCCCCAGCCGGTCGGCGGCCCCGGCGGCCGCGCGCGGGTCGCCACTGCTGGCGAGGAGTTCGCCGCCCAGGAGCGGGAAGCGTCCGGCGGCGGGCTTCTGCGGGATCCACGCGCACGCCCGCCGCCGCCAGGCCGGGTCGCCCGTCCGGCCGCCGACCAGGATCTTCCCGCTGACCTGCGGATGCAGTCCGAGGACGGCGCGCAGCAGGGTGGTCTTGCCCGATCCGTTGGTGCCGGTGAGTGCGACCCGCTCGCCGGCGGCGATCTCCAGATCGACGCCGGCCACGGCCTCGACCCGCCCGTGCCGGCAGCCCACCCCCTCCATCCGCACGTCCAGCCCGCCCATTCCGCACCCTCCGCTGTCACCGGCCGTCCCTCCGCGTGGAGTTGGTCGGCCGGAAGGGGCCCGCAGTTCCGGCGATCCGGGATTTCCGGCCGGGCGGGGGACGACGAACCGCGAGCCCGGCGCCCGCGGACCCGCCCCCGGCCGGATGCCGTAAGCCTTTCGTCATCGGGCCGGACCTGGTCCCGCCCCGCGTCCGCGCGTTGAATACCCGGGAAGGCCGTCCTGTCGTACGGCACGACGGCCGGACGGCACGACGGCCGGACGGCCGGACGCGAGGAAGGGTCAGACGAGTGACGCAGAACCCGGCGCGAGACGAGCCGCGGAACCAGCCGCGAGACGAGCCGCAGCACCCGGCGAAGAAGCAGAGGGCGCGCAGGCTCCTGCCGGTTCTCGCCCTCCCGGCGGCCCTCCTGCTGGGCCTCGGCCTGTACTGGTTCCAGCCGTGGAAGCTCTGGCAGGACGCGTCGGTCCACGAGTCCCTCCCGGCGGCGGCCCCCGCCGCGGCCACCTCCGACCCCGGGCCCGCGCCGACCCCCCCGCCCGCCGCCCCGGCGGCCCCGCGCACCCTCGCCCAGGGCTCGCTGATCAGCCACGAGCACACCACCACGGGCACGGCGAAGCTCATCCGGCTCCCGGACGGCTCCCACACCCTGCGCCTGGAGGGCCTCGACACCAGCAACGGCCCGGACCTGCGGGTCTGGCTGACGGACGCCCCCGTGAAGGAGGGCACGGACGGCTGGCGGGTCTTCGACGACGGCAAGTACGTCAGCCTGGGCAGGCTCAAGGGCAACAAGGGCGACCAGAACTACCCGCTCCCCGCCGACGTGAACCCGTCCGACTACGGCAGCATCACCATCTGGTGCGACCGCTTCGACGTCTCCTTCGGCGCGGCGGCCCTCACGACCGTGTGACCCTTGACCCCGTACCAAGGGCGCGCCGCGGGCGCGGGCAGGATCGGGGGCAGGGCGTGGCAGGACCGCAAGCACCGGAGGACCACCTCCCGGGATACGCCGACCTGCTGCTGGACGCCTGTGCCACGGGACGCCGTCTGACCCGCGCCGAGCTGGAGTCGCGCCGTGCGGAGGGGGAGCGGGCGGCGGAGGCCGGGCAGCCGCTCCGCCGGCTGATACGCCACCACCTGGCAGCGGCGCAGCTCGTACGGCCCCTCCCCGCATCCGCCCTGCTCCTGGCGGCCGTCGAGCAGGCGGTGGACGCCTTCGTCGAGGGGTACGAGCGGGCCCAGCAGCAGGCCGTCCGTCAGGAGGAGGCGGCCCGCCGGGAGTTCATCGACGACCTCCTCTACGGCGGCAGCGACCTGGGCCGGCTCGCGGAACGTGCCGAACGCTTCGGGCTGCGCCTCTCGCAGTCGCACGGAGTCGCCGTGGCCACCGGCCCCGAACCGTACGGCGACGGCTACCCGGTGGCGCGCGGGATCGAGTCGGCGGTCCTGGCCCGGTTCCCCGGCCGGCAGGTCCTGCTGAGCACGAAGGACGGCCGGCTGGTCTGCGTGGCCCCCGGGGACCAGCCCGAGGTCCTGCAGTACTTCGCGAAGCGGGCGCACGCGGCCACCGACGGCGGCCGGGTCGGGATCGGCCGCTCGCACCCCGGCCCGGGCGGGGTCGTCCACTCGTACGAGGAGGCCCTCAACGCCCTCGACCTGGCCCGGCGGATGGACCTGGACGGCCCGGTGCTCCACGCCGTCGACCTCCTCGTCTTCCCGGTCCTGACCCGGGACCGGCAGGCCATGGCCGATCTGGTCGAGAGCACCCTCGGCCCCCTGCGCGCCTCCCGCGGCGGCGCGCAGCCGCTCCTCGACACGCTCACCGCGTACTTCGACAGCGGCTGCGTCTCCACGGAGGCCGCCCGGCGGCTCTCGCTCAGCGTGCGCGCGCTGACGTACCGGCTGGAGCGCATCCACACCCTCACCCGCGCCGACCCCGCAGACCCGCTGAACCGCTACACGCTCCAGACCGCGGTGATCGGCGCCCGCCTGCTGGGCTGGCCGGACGGGGACGCATGACCCGGGCCGCACGGTGAAGTCGTGCGCTGACGCGGTGCGCTGCTGAAGCCGTGCGCTAAAGAGCCGTGCGTCAAAGAGGCGTAAAGATTGCCGACGGCAGGCAATGTGCGAGGCACGCCTCCGGTGACACGATGCCGGTGTCCGGCACGAACGTCACACGGGCGGGGAGGTGCTTTCGTGGGCTTGTTTCTTGGTCTCGGCATTGCGGGGATCGTGCTGCTGGCCCTCTCCCTGGTCCTCGACGGCGTGCTGGAAGGCCTCTTCGACGGTGCGCTCGGCGCACTGTTCGACGGCTGGCTGTCGCTTCCGGTGCTCGCGGGCTTCGTCTCGATGCTCGGGTTCACGGGCGCGATCGTGCTCGGGACCACCGGGTCCGGGCCGGGCCCGGCGACCGCCGCGGGCGCCCTCGCGGGAGCCGGCGCGGGCTGGGCGACGTACCGCCTGAGCCGCGCCATGATGCGGGACCGCAGCGGGGGCGCCCCGCACCACGACTCCCTCGTCGGCTCGACCGGGACCGTGGTCACCGCGATCCCGCTCTCCGGCTACGGCGAGGTGCTCCTGCGCCTGGCCGGCCAGCCCGTGAAGTACGCGGCGACCGCCGAGGGCCCGCTGGCCCGCGGCGCGGAGGTGTGGGTGACGGCGGCCCCGTCGTCCACCTCCGTCAGCGTCCGCGCCGTCGAGCACTGAGACCCGGGGCCCACCCGCTCAGCCCACCACCACCGTCATCACCACCACCATCACCGATCTGCTCCCACGGGGAGGCAGGGGGGATCCGCCATGAGTCCAGTCGTCACCGCGGTCGTCGGAGTCGTCGTGCTCCTCGTCCTGCTCGCCCTGGTCGTCGTCACGCGCTACAAGGTCGCCGGACCCAGCGAGGCGTTCATCATCACCGGCCGGCGCGGCAAGCGGTCCACCGACCCGGAGACCGGCCGGATCTCCACCGACACCACCGGCCAGAAGGTCGTGGTCGGCGGCGGGGTCTTCGTCGTCCCCTTCGTGCAGCAGCGCTACACCCTCGACCTTTCCAGCCGGCACATCCCCATCGCCGTACGCGGTGCGGTCACCCTGCGCGGCATCAAGGCGAACCTCGAAGGCGTCGCGATCGTCAAGGTCGGCGGCAACGAGGACGCCATCCGGGCCGCCGCCCAGCGGTTCCTCCAGCAGCAGGACGGCATCGTCGGCTTCACCCAGGAGGTCCTCTCCGGCGCCCTGCGCGCCATCGTGGGCCGCATGTCGGTGGAGGACATCATCCGTGACCGCGCCGCCTTCGCCGGGCAGGTCGCCGAGGAGGCGGAGGCCAGCCTGTCCGGGCAGGGCCTGGTCCTGGACGCCTTCCAGATCCAGGACATCACCACCGAGGGCTCCTACCTCGAAGACCTCGGCCGTCCCGAAGCCGCCCGCGCCAAGCAGGAGGCCGACATAGCCGAGGCCAACTCCCGCCGGGCGGCCGAGCAGGCCCGGCTGAAGGCCGAGGAGGAGATCGCGGTCGCCGAGCGCACCCTCTACCTGCGCCAGGCGGAGATCAAGGCCGAAACCGACGCGGCGGCCGCCCAGGCCAACGCCGCCGGTCCGCTGGCCGAGGCCGACCGCCAGCAGCAGATCCTCGGCGAGCAGGAGAAGGTGGCCGAGCGCCAGGCCGCCCTGACCGACCGCCAGCTCGACACCCAGGTCCGCAAGCCCGCCGACGCCCGCCGCTACGAGGCCGAGCAGGAGGCGGAGGCCAAGCGGGTGGCCCGCGTCAAGCAGGCCGAGGCCGAGCGCCTCGCGGCCATCGCCGCCGCCCAGGGCGAGGCGGAGCGCGCCCGCCTCACCGGTGAGGGCGAGAAGCAGCGCCGCTCCGCGCTGGCCGAGGCCGAGGCCATCGAGGGCGCCAAGCGCGGCGAGGCCGAGCGGGCCCGCCGTGCCGCGATCGCGGAAGCCGTGCGCCTGGAGGGTGACGCGGAGGCCGCGGCCATCCTGGCCAGGGGCTCCGCCGAGGCGGAGGCGATGCAGAAGAAGGCGGAGGCCTTCGAGACGTACGGCGACGCGGCGATGATCCAGATGATGGTCGAGGTGCTGCCGCAGGTCGTCGCCAAGGCCGCCGAGCCCCTCGCCGCCATCGACAAGATGACCGTCATCTCCACCGACGGCGCGAGCAAGCTCTCCCGTACGGTCACCGACAACGTCGCCCAGGGCATGGAGCTCCTGAGCTCCACCACCGGCGTCGACCTGGCCCAGCTCCTGAAGGGCCTCGCCGCCCCGAAGGCCGCCACCGCGCCGCAGACGCCCGCCCTCAACGGGAAGATCGAAATCACCGGCTGACCCCTGGTGACAGCGCCGTGGGCCCGCTGCCGAGCAGGGGGCCCACGGACGTGTCACGGGCCGCCGCCGCTTCCCCGCGGGGAGAATGCCCCTCATGACGACCCCCGCGACCCCGATGGACACCGTCACGCTGGAGCGCCGCATCAGGGCCAGCCCCGAAACCGTCTTCGCCTTCTTCACCGACCGGGAGAAGTGGCTGTCCTGGATGGACGCCGACGATGCGTTCCCCCTCCTGACGCTCCCCTTCCTGACGGCTCCCTTCCTGACGGTCGCCCCGCCCGAGCGGCTCGTCTTCACCTGGGACCGGGAGGGCGGCACGCCCGCAGAGGTGATTCCGACCCGGGTGGAGATCACCCTCGAACCCACACCCGCGGGCACCGTGCTCCACCTGATCCACAGCGGCCTGCCCACCGCGGAGGCGTGCGAGGCACACGCGGAGCTCTGGCAGCGCTACGTCGACCGCCTCGCGCTGCACGCCGAAGACGGCGACCCCGGCCCGTCAGTTACCGGCTGACAGCTCGCCGCTGAGGGTTCCGTGCAGGCGGGCGCTCTGCTCGTTCAGTCCGGTGATCTCGACGCTCTTGCCGCGCCCGCGGTACTTCTCCTCGACGGCGTCGAGCGCGGCGACGGAGGACGCGTCCCAGATGTGCGCCCCGGAGAGGTCGATGACGACCTTGTCGGGGTCGCCCGCGTAGTCGAACCGCCCCACCAGGTCGTTGGACGAGGCGAAGAACAGCTCACCGGTGACCGAGTACACCACCATGCCCCCCTCGGGGTCGGTCACGGAGGTGACGTTCGCCAGGTGCGCGACCCGCTTGGCGAAGACGACCATCGCGGTGACCGACCCGGCGACGACACCCACGGCGAGGTTGTGGCTGACGACCACGCACACCACGGTCACCACCATGACGGTGATCTCCCCGGCAGGCATCCGCTTCAGCGTCCTCGGGGCGATGGAGTGCCAGTCGAAGGTGGCGAAGCAGACCATCACCATGACCGCGACGAGCGCCGCCATCGGAATCTCGGAGACCACCGGCCCGAAGACGATGCACAGCACCATCAGGAACACCCCGGCGAGGAAGGTCGACAGCCGCGTCCGGGCCCCCGACACCTTCACGTTGATCATCGTCTGCCCGATCATGGCGCAGCCGCCCATGCCCCCGAAGAACCCGGTCACGATGTTCGCGACGCCCTGCCCCACGGACTCGCGCGTCTTGCTCGACCGCGTGTCGGTGATCTCGTCCACCAGCTTCGCCGTCATCAGCGACTCCATCAGCCCGACCACCGCCATGGCCAGGGCGTACGGGGCGACGAGCATCAGCGTGTCCAGGGTGAACGGCACGTCCGGCAGGCCGGGAACCGGCAGCGAGGACGGCAGCGCCCCCCTGTCCCCGACGGTCGGCACCGCGATCCCCGCGGCCACGGTGACGGCCGTGAGGATGACGATGGACACGAGCGGAGCCGGCACCACCTTCGTGAGCTTCGGGAAGAACACCATCAGCCCGAGCCCGCCGGCGAGCAGCGGGTAGACCGCCCACGGCACGTTCCGCATCTCGGGCACCTGGGCCATGAACACCAGAATGGCGAGGGAGTTGACGAACCCGACCATCACCGAACGCGGCACGAACCGGATCAGCTTCGCCACCCCGAGCGCCCCGAGCACGATCTGGAAGACCCCGCCGAGGATCACCGCGGCCACCAGGTACCCCAGCCCGTGCTCACGGTTCAGCGGCGCGATCACCAGCGCCACGGCCCCGGTGGCGGCGGAGATCATCGCCGGCCGCCCACCGACGCACGCGATGACGACGGCCATCGTGAAGGAGGAGAACAGCCCGATCGCCGGATCCACCCCGGCGATGACCGAGAACGAGATCGCCTCGGGAACCAACGCCAGCGCGACGACCAGCCCACCCAACACCTCGGTCCGCAGCACCTTGGGCGACATCCACACGGGCCGCGCGAACAGGGAAGCAGGAAAGGAGGAAGACATGCACGGACCTCGGGCTCGACAACAACACCCGAACCGACCGACGGGTGCAAGGAGAACGATCTCCACAAACGCAGAAAGGGCCTGACCCGCGAAGCGGATCAAGCCCTTGACCTGGTCTTACGAAGTCGGGGTGGCGGGATTTGAACCCACGACCTCTTCGTCCCGAACGAAGCGCGCTGCCAAGCTGCGCTACACCCCGATGTCCACCCTTGCAGCGCTGCTGCCCTGGCGACATCGATTACTTTAGCGGACCCTCGGCCGGAGACGAAATCCGGTTTTCACGCGGCGGGCGGTGGCGGTCCGCCGTGACCAGGGCCAGGCCGATGGCGTAGAAGACGAGGCCCAGGACCGCGGCGTTCAGCGCGACCCTGGCGTAGCCGTACTGGGCGGCGTCGATGAAGGGGTACGTGTACCGGGTCGGGACGTCGGGGGAGAGCAGGGCGCCGCGGATCAGCGCGAAGACCACGTAGAGGAGGGGGTACGCCAGCCACTGGGCGGCGTAGCGCGGGCGCAGGGTGCGGGGGGCGGTCAGGAGGAGGAAGTCCAGGACGGCGCCGATGGGGGTGACCGTGTGGAGGAGCTGGTTGGAGACGGCCTTGGCGCCGGACAGCTTGTCCAGGTCCTCGACCACGTTGAAGGGGCTCGACGGGTTGGCCAGGACCAGGTGGAAGACCAGTCCGGTGATCAGGATGAAGAGGAGCACCCCGCCCCGCCAGAAGGGGGCCACGTCCGGCTCGCGCCGCTGGAGGCGGTGGGCGGAGAGTGCGAAGGTGATCGCGACCAGGATGTTCGTCCAGATCGTGAAGAAGCTCAGGACGACGGGCACGCTGCCGTACGCGCAGTCGATGACCAGGCCCGTGACGGCCGCGGCCGCGATCAGCGCACGGAAGGCGACGGTCGGGAGGCGGCGGGCGCCGGGTGTGATCATCATCCTGTCAACGTACCCGCGCGCCCGCCCGTCGCTAGGCCTTCGGAGTCAGTGTCAGCAGTGTCGCCTCGGGCGGGCACGCGAAGCGCACCGGGGTGTAGCGGTTGGTGCCGCAGCCCGCCGATACGTGGAGGTACGCGCGCTGTCCCTCCGCCTCGTGCGTGGAGAGGCCCTTCACCCGCTTGGTGTCCAGGTCGCAGTTGGTGACGAGCGCCCCGTAGAAGGGGATGCACAGCTGCCCGCCGTGCGTGTGGCCGGCCAGGATCAGCGGGTACCGGTCGGCGGTGAAGGCTTCGAGGACGCGCAGGTACGGGGCGTGCACGACCGCCATCGAGAAGTCCGCGTCCGCCTCCGGCCCGCCCGCGACCTTCGCGTACCGGTCGCGCTTGATGTGCGGGTCGTCCAGGCCGGTGAAGGCCAGCTCGAGCCCGTCGAGCTTGAGCCGGGCCCGGGTGTTGGTGAGGTTGAGCCAGCCGGCCGCGTCGAAGGCGTCCCGCATGCCCTCCCACGGGTTGTGGACGGCTCCGACGACCGGTGCGTTGCCGTTCAGCCCGTGCCGGCCCTGCGTCTTCTCCAGCAGGTAGCGGCCGGGATTGCGCAGCCGGGGGCCGTAGTAGTCGTTCGAGCCGAAGACGTACACGCCGGGGAAGTCCATCAACGGGCCGAGCGCGTCGAGCACTTCCGGCACGCCCTCCGTGTCGGAGAGGTTGTCGCCCGTGTTCACCACGAAGTCGGGGCGCAGCCCGGCGAGCGACTGCAGCCAGGCGCGCTTCTTGCGCTGCCCGCCGACCATGTGGATGTCCGAGACCTGCAGGACGCGCAACGGGCGCATTCCCTGGGGGAGCACGGGGACCGTGACCCGGCGCAGGCGGAAGGACCGGGCTTCGAAACCGGCGGCATAGGCCAGACCGGCGGCCCCGGCCGCGGCGATCCCGGCGGTGACCTTCAGGGGTACTCCGTAACGCGCACGCATGCCCTCATGTTCGCAGACCCGGCAAGCGCGCCGGGAAACCGGCGGGCGCCGGAGCCCCCGTACCTGGCAGACTCGGGGCATGACCACGCTCAAGGCCAAGCTCCAGGAAGACCTCACCTCCGCCATCCGCGCGCGCAACGAGCTCGCCTCGTCCACGCTGCGCCTGACCCTTTCCGCCATCACCAACCAGGAGGTCGCGGGCAAGGAAGCCCGGGTGCTCTCCGACGAGGAAGTCCTCAAGGTGATCGCCAAGGAGGCGAAGAAGCGCCGCGAGGCCGCGGATGCCTTCGCACAGGGTGGCCGTCCCGAGCAGGCCGCGCGGGAGACCCTCGAGGGCGAGTTCCTCGACACCTACCTGCCCAAGCAGCTCGGCGAGGCCGAGCTCGACGCGATCGTGGCGCAGGCCGTCGAGGAGGCCCGTGCGGCGGGCGCCGAGGGGCCGCGGGCCATGGGCGCCGTGATGAAGATCGTGAACCCGAAGGTCGCGGGTCTGGCGGAGGGCGGGCGCGTCGCCGCCGCCGTCAAGAAGAACCTGTCCTAGTACGGGGTTCCCCGCAGGGGAACAGGGAGGGCCCCCGCC